>NZ_JBFRVF010000024.1:0-69566 GCF_041475025.1 Vibrio sp. 10N.222.49.C12
AACATGTAATTCTAAAGCTATTACCCCTCTCTTCTTAAATAAATAGGAACAGAATGGTAATGAATTGACTGTGCCGAATAACTACAAGTAGTTAAACGTATTGGTCACTCAGTTCATTGAAATCAATTTTGATTCCGAAGAATCTATTTTATCTAACGATAAAACGTTTTGATATTCATCAACGAGTGCCCACACAGATTGATAGGTTTAAATTGTTAAAGAGCTTTACTTGTTGAGCCTTCCTTTTAGTAAGGAGCCTCTCGAAGTGGACGGCCATTCTAGCGGATTAGATTCCAGTGTCAAACACTTTTTCCAGCTAATTTTTCAAAGCATCTTAAATGCTTATCACCGTCTTGTTACTCAGTTCAAACCGCTTGGTTATCCTTGGCAACGGAGGCGCATTATAGAGAGAATAATCCTTTGTACAAGGCTAAAAACGAAAAAAAGCCGCCACCGGCGACCGTTCGAACACTATTCACACAAAGCGTTTAAAATAGGTACGATTAAGCCTTAATTTCGGCCAATCGTACCTACCGTTCTTACTTCAACTATTGGTGAGCAATAATGCGGTCGTTGTTTACTAATAGCTGCACTTTCTTATCTGGATTAATTTTTCCTGCCAGTATCGCTTTCGCTAACGGGTTCTCGACACTTTGTTGAATCGCTCTTTTCAAAGGTCGTGCACCATATACTGGATCAAAACCAACTTGAGAAATTAACTTGAGTGCTTTATCCGAAACTTCAAGCTCATAACCATTGTCTTCCATTCTCTTCTTAAGGTGCTCAAGCTGAATAGCGGCTATCGACTGAATGTGCTCTTGACCCAATGGATGGAACACCACGCTTTCATCAACTCGGTTCAAAAACTCAGGACGGAAATGTTTACCTACCACTTCCATCACTTCATTCTTTATTCCTTGGTAGTCGAGCGTATTGAAGTTCTCTTGAATTCTCGAAGAGCCAAGGTTGGATGTCATGATCACTACCGTGTTTCTAAAATCGACTGTACGACCTTGTCCATCAGTTAAGCGTCCATCATCAAGCACCTGCAATAAGATATTGAAAACATCAGGATGCGCTTTCTCTACTTCATCTAGCAAAATCACTGAATAAGGCTTGCGACGCACTGCTTCTGTTAAGTAACCACCTTCTTCATATCCAACGTAACCCGGAGGAGCACCAACCAAACGAGCAACAGAGTGTTTCTCCATAAACTCAGACATGTCGATACGCACCATTGCATCGTCACTATCAAACATGAAGTTCGCGAGTGTTTTACACAACTCCGTTTTACCAACGCCAGTTGGACCAAGGAATAAGAAAGATCCAATCGGCTTGTTTGGATCAGATAAACCTGCACGGCTACGACGAATCGCATTCGATACCACTTCGACTGCTTCCGCTTGGCCAATAACTCGCTTATGTAGAACACCTTCCATGTTAAGAAGCTTCTCTTTCTCGGCTTCTAGCATTTTAGAAACAGGGATGCCTGTTTGCTTCGATAACACATCTGCAATTTCTGCATCCGTGACCTTATTACGCAGCAGTGTCATTTCTTGCATTTCAGCTTGAGTCGCAAGATCTAACTGCTTCTCTAATTCTGGGATTCGACCGTATTGCAATTCAGACATTCGGTTAAGATCACCAGCACGTCTCGCAAAATCCATATCCATACGAGCCTGTTCTAGCTCTGACTTGATGTGTTGCGTGCCTGAAAGCGCGGCTTTCTCTGCATTCCACACTTCTTCAAGCTCTGCGAAATCGCGTTCTTTGTCAGAAAGCTCTTCTTGTAATGTTCGAAGACGTTTTTCACTGGCTTCATCATTTTCATTGGTAAGAGCTTGCTGCTCGATCTTCAATTGAATGATTTTACGCTCGAGTTTATCTAGCGACTCCGGTTTTGAGTCGATCTGCATACGGATACTCGAAGCCGCTTCATCAATCAGATCAATCGCTTTATCCGGCAGTTGACGATCAGAAACGTATCGATGAGATAGTGTTGCTGCAGCCACGATTGCTGGGTCGGTAATTTCTACATGATGATGAAGTTCATAGCGCTCTTTCAAACCACGAAGAATCGCCACCGTGTCTTCAACCGTTGGTTCATCGACAAGCACTTTTTGGAAGCGGCGCTCTAACGCTGGATCTTTCTCTATGTATTGACGGTATTCATCAAGAGTCGTTGCGCCAACACAGTGGAGTTCACCACGAGCCAACGCTGGTTTTAGCATGTTACCGGCATCCATAGAGCCTTCACCTTTACCAGCGCCGACCATAGTATGAATTTCATCGATGAAGAGAATGATATTGCCCTCTTCTTTAGACAATTCATTGAGGACTGACTTCAAACGCTCTTCAAACTCACCACGATATTTAGCGCCAGCTACCAAAGCACCCATGTCTAATGAAAGTACGCGTCGGCCTCTTAAACCTTCTGGCACTTCATTGTTAATAATGCGCTGAGCCAAACCTTCAACGATAGCTGTCTTACCAACACCAGGTTCACCGATAATGACTGGGTTGTTCTTAGTACGACGCTGAAGTACTTGGATAGTACGGCGGATTTCGTCATCTCGGCCAATTACCGGATCCAGCTTGCCTTGCTCCGCTCTTTCAGTCAGATCGATGGTGAACTTCTCTAACGCTTGGCGTCGGTCTTCGGCATTTGGGTCATCAACTTTTTGACCGCCACGAACCTGCTCGATAGCTTGAGATAATTTTTGCTCAGTAAGACCTAGCTCTTTAAGCAGGTTACCTAAAGGGCCTTTATCTTCAATTGCGGCAAGTAGGAAGACTTCCGAAGAAATGTATGTGTCTTGACGCTTTTGTGCGACCTTGTCACATAGGTTAAACAAAGTACCCATTGCATTCGACAGTTGAACATCACCACCGATACCACTTACTTTCGGTACACGGTCTAATATTTCGCTTAGCTTTGAACGCAACTGAACCACATCAATATTCAACATGGTAAGCAATGGACGAATCGCACTACCATCTTGATTTAATAGCGACACCATTAGGTGTACAGGCTCTATATATTGGTGATCACGACCTAATGCGAGCGACTGAGCATCAGATATCGCAATTTGAAATTTACTAGTGAATCGATCGAGACGCATGCCAACCTTCCTACTCTTAGATATGTTTATCTTATGGTTAGAAGATGGATACGGTAACGCGGATTTTCAAGGGATAGGAATGAAGAATAGAGTTTATATAAAAATATAGTTGTGCTGGATGACTGGTTGCACTAGTTAAAGGTTACTCTAACCAAATAAAAGTAGCTTGGCGTCCAGTAATACCATCACGACGATAAGAATAGAACGCATCGGCATCAGCGAAGGTACATAGATTAGAGTCTGTCACAGAAGTTACACCAACTTTGTTCAGTCGTTGCGTTGCAAGCTGAGACATATTCGCTAGCCATTTGCCTGGTTCAGCTTTGGCTTCAAATGCGAGCTTAGCTTGAGAGTCAAAACTAACGAAAGCTTCCAACACATCATCGCCTACTTCAAAAGCTTGTTTGCCTATTGCAGGACCAAGCCAAGCAATGATCTTATTCTCTGAACCTAAGTTTGAAAACTTTGCGACGGCATTTTCAAGAATGCCACCAGCAAGACCACGCCAACCAGCATGAACTGCAGCAACTTGAGTGCCTTTGGTATCAGTAAGGATTACAGGTAAGCAATCGGCTGTCATCGCAGAACAAACAACATCTTTAGCTGTGGTAAATGCACCGTCAGCATCAAGAATATCTGCCGTAGGGTGTAAAACCGTAACGACATCTGTTGAGTGAGTTTGATGTAGCCATACCGGAGCGGCAGGCATATTAGCGTGTTGCTTGAGCCAGGCTCTGTTGTTTTCAACAAGCGAAGCATCATCCCCAACATGCGTACCTAGGTTTAATCCTTGATACGCACCAGTAGAAAAACCATCAAAACGTGTCGAAGCAAATGCTTTCACGTTTTTTGGTGCATTCCAGTTAGGGATGATCATCGACATGATTAAATGTCGTCTTCCAAGTTTTCGCGCGCATCAACACGTAACGCTTCAGCCATCACGACCATGTCATTTGGCACAGGAGCGTGGAACTCAACTTCTTCACCTGTAATTGGGTGAACAAATTTAAGCATAACGGCGTGCAGTGCTTGGCGATCAAAAGAACGAATCATGGTTGTTAGTTCTTCAGATGCACCTTTTGGAATACGAGCACGACCACCGTATGCAACGTCACCTAGCAGCGGATGCTGAAGGTATGACATGTGAACACGAATTTGGTGAGTACGACCCGTTTCTAGGCGTAGACGAATACGAGTATGCTCGCGGAAGTGCTCAGCAACACGGTAGTGAGTTACCGCTGGCTTTCCTAATTCATTTACATCCATCAAGGTACGCTTAGTTGCATGACGGCTAATGCCTTTCTCTACCACACCACCAGCGGTCATTTTGCCAATTGCAATTGCTTCATATTCACGAGTAATACGACGCTTAGCAAGAGCACGCACAAGACGAGTTTGAGCTGGAACCGTTTTAGCCACAACCATAAGACCTGTTGTGTCTTTATCAAGACGGTGCACAATACCTGCACGAGGCACTTCTGCAATCTGTGGGTAATGGAAAAGCAATGCGTTTAGTATGGTTCCATCCGGTGTGCCTGCGCCTGGGTGTACAACCAGATCGCGAGGCTTATTGATAACCAATAAGTCATCATCTTCGTAGACAATGTTTAGAGGAATATCTTGTGCTTCCCAGCGCTCTTCATCTGCAAGTTCAGCTTGCAAGATGATCTCTTCACCGCCCAAAACCTTAACGCGCGGCTTTGTAATAACTTCGCCATCCACTTGGATTTTGCCGTCAAGAAGCCACTCTTTAATGCGAGAGCGAGAAAAATCGGTAAATAGTTCAGCGACAGCTTGGTCTAAACGTTGACCTAACTGGCTGCTTTTTACTGTGTCTGTTAATGTGATCTGCTGAGCCATATCGAACTTTTTTAAAAACCGTGAGACTAATACCCATTAGTATGGATAAAATAGAATAATTGCATCATTGTATCTGTTACTGGTTAGAAAGTAACGGAAGCTTACGAAATATTTAATTCAAGGAATCGACGCCTGACATGAAACACCTTACTTTATCGGGTCTATTAGCCGTATCACTCTTGGTTGGTTGTTCAAGTAGTGAAGAGATAGTGCCAGATGTACCACCATCGGTTCTCTACTCTGACGCTCAAGAATCACTGCAGAGCGGTAGCTGGCTTTCAGCAATAGAAAAGCTAGAAGCCCTAGACTCACGTTACCCATTCGGCGCCTATTCTGAGCAAGTACAGCTCGATCTGATTTACGCTTACTACAAAAATGATGACTTGGCACTTGGCCTCGCTACCATTTCACGTTTCCTACGTTTGAACCCAACGCATGAGAAACAAGACTGGGTTCTTTACATGCGCGGCTTAACGCACATGGCGCAAGACCGAAACTTCATGCACGATATTTTTAATATCGACCGTAGTGACCGAGATCCTGAACCAGTGAAACTTGCGTTTGCTGACTTCAAGCGACTACTCGAACGTTTCCCTAGTAGCCCTTATGCTGAAGATGCACAAAAACGCATGTTCGCACTTAAGAACCGCCTAGCAGAGTATGACTTAGCAACCGCTGATTTCTACCTACGCCGCGAAGCTTGGATTGCTGCGATCAACAGAACGCAAGAGCTGCAAAAAACTTACCCAGACACCATTGCTGCGCGTAAGTCTTTAGATATCCAGCTAAAAGCTTATCAACAACTCGGCCTAGATGACGCTGTGTTAAGAACAGAAAAGTTGATTGAGTTAAACCCACTACCTTAATCAAACCTCTTACATCTCAATCCTAAAAGCGCGCTAATTTACTAGCGCGCTTTTTTTTCATCTACATATCGCAAACTTGATGGATCGCATAATACACGGTATCTTCAAAAGATAACTTTTAACAAAACATCAACATGGAGTGTGGATGTGAGTAGGTTGTTATTATTTATCTGGATATCGCTATTTAGCCACTTATCCTACGCATTAGAACTGTCTCCATTAAGCAATAAGCCTTACATGGGTGACTTGGATGTGCTCAAAACCAAAGGAACGGTTAGAGTGCTAGTGTCTGCCGATCTTGGTTTCTATTACATCGAGGATGGCAAGCCAAAAGGCATCGTGGCAGAAATGCTCTACCACTTTGAGAAAAGCCTTCGTAAGAAACATCCCTATCTCAATGTTCAAATCATCCCCGTGCAACGAGATGATCTACTTCCCTCTTTAGAGTCTGGCTATGGTGATGTCGCTGTCGCTAACCTAACGATCACCGATAAACGATTACGAACCATCGATTTTTCGGATCCGATGATTAAAGATGGTAAAGAACTCATTATCACAGGGAAAAAGGCCGAACCTATCACCGAAATCAAGCAATTGAGTGGCAAAGAGGTGTGGATACGAGCAAGCTCGAGTTACTTCGAGAGTGTACAAAGAGTTAATAAGGAGCTTAACGAGCTAGGTTTACCACCACTGCATGTCCACTTTATCGAGGAGTCATTACAAGACTACGAGCTGATAGAACTGGTTAACCAAGGTTATATACAAGGCACAATTCTGGATAACCATAAAGCCAAGCTCTGGATCGATGTAATGGAAAACATTCAAGTCCATAACGACTTACCTTTACGAGAAAATGGTCGTATTGCTTGGGCTTTAAGAAAAGACAGCCCTCAACTGAAGAAAGAGATAAACAAATACGTCAAGACCGCACGAACAGGCACCCTGCTTGGGAATGTCATCTACCAGAAATACATCGACAATACTCGCTGGTTAGGCCGAGCACTCAACCCCAATAAAGTAGACCGAGTAGCTAAACTCTCAGATGTCTTTGAAAAGTATTCGAGCAAGTATGAATTTGATCCTTTGATGATGTCAGCTCAAGGTTTCCAAGAATCAGGACTGGATCAGAGCCGGATTTCTCATCGCGGGGCTATTGGTGTGATGCAGGTATTACCGAGTACCGCCAAAGATAAAAACGTCAACATCAAGAACATCCATAAGGTGGATAACAACATCCATGCGGGTGTGAAGTATATGCGCTTTATCAAAGACCGATATTTTGACGACCCGGCAATATCACCCGACAATCAAATCTACTTTACCTTGGCTTCTTACAACGCTGGTCCTGCTAAGATCAGAAAGATGAGGAGCATTGCCAAGCAGAAAGGTTACAACCCAAACATCTGGTTTAAAAACGTAGAAATCATCACTCGCAAATACGTGAGTAAAGAACCCGTAACCTATGTTGCCAACATCAATCGTTACTTCGTAATCTATAAACAATTACAAGCTATCAATGCTATCCGAGAGGACGGCACAGCGAGATTACTGAACACTAACGACTAGGATCGCCTCCATCCCAGAGCTGGGGAGCCAAAGGTATTAGGTAAAGCTAAAAAACACAAAAGCCGCATAAGAATACTTATGCGGCTTTTGTTTATCTAATTCTGAAGAAGCTTATGTAGCGACCTATATTACAAGACCTATATCACAAAACACTATTGAGTAAATTTCAATCAAGCACTTTCCATAGGCTGTAGGACGCCCCTAAAAACTGATTTAATTTTTAGCGAAGCCTTGCCTCCAAGTTATCGTTTTTCATAAGGATAACAAGCATTTTTCGCCAAAAAGATACTAAGACTTGCGTAAGATCACATTTGATTTTAATGCTTATCCCACCCAACCAAAACAAGATCTAGATCACATTCTTTATTCCTGAAAGTCGTAATCTGAAGTTAACCCATGAGGGATACAACAGAGGAAAACTTCTATGAAAATGAACATCACTGGTAAAAACATCGACATTACCTCTGCAATCCGTGATCACATAGAAAGCAAATTTAAAAAGCTAGATAAATGGCAAGTAGACATCATTGGCTGCCAAGCGAGCTTTAGCGAAGAACCAAACAAGAAGAAGAAATTTGAAGCGGTACTAACCGTACCAAAAGGCCAACTTGTTGCTTCATCCATCCATGACGACCTCTACGTAGCGATCAACGAAGTAGAACAAAAACTAGAGCGTCAACTCAACAAGCTACGCCATAAACCAGAAGCGCGCCGCGCTGAAAAGCCTGAAATCGAAGAGCTAGAAGCTGAAGTAGAATAAGGAAAGAGAACAGATTAAAAAATAGCGCCTCAGGGCGCTATTTTTTTGCTTGACGCTCGTAGCTCGCTTGCTTATTGTGTTTAAACATTCATAAAACAATCACTTTTTATGCACACTCAATCTTTGTTTATTTTTGACTTCTTTTTTCTTCCGTAAATCGGAGGCTAAGTCGTTTTAGAAAAACAAGTCAAAAACGAACAAGAAGCCTCCCACACTAGGGAGGCTTTTTTATAAGGACACATTTATGACTGACCGCTCAATTTCACTGGATGATATCCGCCTTCGTCTTAATGATTTAGACGACGAACTCCTGAAGTTACTTTCAGAGCGTCGCAAGCTAAGTATCGAAGTCGCTAAAAGCAAAGTAGAGACATCAAAACCAGTTCGTGATGCAGTACGAGAACAACAACTATTAGTTAAGCTGATCAACAACGGCAAAGATAAATACGAACTTGATGCGCAGTACATTACCAAGCTGTTTCACACCATCATCGAAGATTCCGTTTTACTACAACAGTCATACTTACAAAACCTAGCGAACCCGCAAAGCCGTAAACCATTGGCTCGCGTTGCATTCTTAGGTTCTAAGGGATCGTATTCTCACCTTGCGAGCCGCGAATACTTCAGCCGCAAGAATATGGAATTGATTGAGCTGAACTGTAATCACTTCAAAGAAGTCGCATCAACAGTAGAGTCTGGCCATGCCGACTACGGTGTCCTGCCGATTGAGAACACCAGTTCAGGGTCAATTAACGAGGTCTACGACCTGTTACAGCATACGACTCTATACATTGTTGGCGAACTTTCTCAACCGATTGAGCACTGCCTTGTTGCTAAAAGTGATATCCGTTTAGAAGACATCAAAACACTCTACTCGCACCCACAACCTCATCAACAATGCAGTGAGTTCTTGAGCCGCCTTAAGGGTGTCAACCTTGAGTCTTGCGCAAGCACCGCTGATGCAATGAAAAAAGTTAAAGAATTGGGTGGTAATGACGTAGCTGCTATTGGTAATGCATCGAGCGGTAAGCTTTATGGACTACAGCCAATCCAGAGCAATATTGCAAACCAAACAGAGAACCACACTCGTTTCATCGTTGTGGCGCGTAAGCCTGTTGAAGTATCGACTCAAATACCAGCGAAAACAACGCTCATCATGTCGACATCTCAAGAGGCGGGTTCTTTGGTAGAAACACTACTGATCCTGCAACGCTTAGGCATCAACATGACTAAGCTAGAATCTCGTCCTATCATGGGTAACCCTTGGGAAGAGATGTTCTATGTCGATTTAGAGGCGCATCTGGATTCAGATAATATGCAACAAGCGATAACGGAACTAACAGCCATTACTCGCCACCTTAAAGTGTTGGGTTGCTACCCAAGTGAGAACATCAAAGCGACTCAAGTTAAGTTGTCATAGCTGAAAGTGAGTATCAGCTTTTAGCTAACATAAGTATTTGGCCTACAGCAGGCCAAATACTTAAATCACCCTCTAGTCGAGTACTATTCTCGCTAAGAAAACTCACCCTAGCATGCCTGAAACACAATTCACTTGTTTCGCACATTCGGCACGCTTACTCTCTCCACTACTTGAGCCTTTCTAACAAAAACTCATTAGTGGCTTTTTTTATCAATAAAGACAAAACCTTACCCCCTTCACAGGAAATCATCGAACTACGTATAATTAATAGCGAGTAAGCATTAAGTAACATAAACTTATGCGCTTAATTTATAAATAGTGTTGTCATTAACTATGAAGCTAAGTACTAAAATCTTACTACTAATAGCCCCTGTGATACTGATCAGTACCGCGGCTTCTAGCTATATTATTTATTCGACGCAAAAAAGCAGTTTCATCAAACGCGAAGACAACGCACTTCAACTGAACATGGAAAAACTAGCCGGATACTTTCGCCAATCTCGTTCGTTCCTCAATAGCTACTCTTACACCTTGACCCAGAGTGATATGGTGAAGCGTTATTTTCTCACTGATCAAAATCTATCTCGCGATCTTGAACTGGTCAGTAATCTTCGAGAAGCCATTCATTTCCTGCAAGATGACGATGAAAGCTATACAGGTTTAGCGCTTCTTAATGGTGATCGAAAACTGCGTTATTACGCGGATAATAGCAATGACTCACGCACTCAGATTGACAGTAAGATATTGGAGTATGTTGACCTGCACTATCAAGACACCTTAGCAACATCGAGTACCAACTATATTCAAAACTCCCAAGGCGAAGGGATGTTGGTTCACTATGACAAGGTAGATAGAAAAGCGATTTTCCCAACCGTTAACAATCAACCCGACGATGTGTTCTTTGTTGTTGTCTCTGTCTCTCTCGACAAATTTAATGCGCTGAGAAAACAGATAGAGTTCGACTACCAAACCAGTTTATTCTTCACATCCATAGCGGTTTCTTTGGAAAATGATGTCACCCACTCAGTCAAGCTTGCTCCAGAACTGTACGCCACGGTCGACCCGGCGCAATTCCTGTTGGAAAACAAGCTCGATTCGATTTGGAACAAGCTGAGTTTGTCGTTTGCACTGTCTGCGTTTGTGACTGTCGCTCTGCTACTCATGCTTCTGTCTCGCACTGTGATTACTCCAATAACACGGCTCGATCGACAGCTACAGCAAGTCGAAAAAAAACAACGTAAGAACATTGAACGCTTAGGCACTCGTGATGAACTTGGCCGCTTATCACAGCGTTTTTATGACATGTACCAAGAGCTAGACAACACCTACCAGCAAACCAAGCTCTTGGCCGAAAATGATCAGTTAACCCAAATAGCCAATAGGCATCAGTTTCAAACCTTCGTTCAGCAATCGTTGCCAAAACCGAGTTCGAATACCGAAACCTGGGTTCTCTATTTTGACTTGGACAACTTCAAGTTTGTGAACGACAAATACGGGCATCAAATCGGCGACTCGATTCTGGTTTCTTTTGCTCAGCGTATTTCAGATATTTGTCGTCATTATAAAGAGGAATTCGACGCTCATTGTATGCCAGCCCGACTTTCTGGAGACGAGTTCGTTGTCTACATTAACGCTCCTAGTCACCGAGGAAATGTCGCGCATCGATTCTCGAACGATTTGCTCACTCCACTGCAAAAAGGCTTTGTCACCGAATCAGGCAGCTTTCCGATCACGGTCAGTATTGGTATTGCGACCTACCCTAATGATGGCAACTCAATCGAGAAGCTTCTGTCCAACGCGGATACCGCGATGTACCAAGCCAAGCGTGCCGGTAAAAACCAATTTGCTGACTATTCACGGGATTTAGACAAAGCCATTCAGCGCCAAGCAGATATTGAACGTGCGCTTAGAGGTAAGAACTTTGATGAAGAGTTTAAACTCGTTTACATGCCATATATGGATGCTGCAGGGCACCACGTAATTGGAGTTGAAGTTCTGCTACGTTGGGAGTCAGAACAGCTTGGTACAGTAGCTCCCAATGAGTTTATTCCAATTGCTGAGCAAACAGGGCTGTTCGAACTCGTCGATCGCTGGGTTATCGAGAATGCCTTTGCTTCTTTCCATCAGCTTCAGGCTCAATTTGATCACTCAATTCAGCTGTCCATCAACCTATCTTCGGCCGGGATAGAGACTACGCACCTCGCAGATTTCATTGAACAACATGCCAAGATTAATGGCATTCCACCAAGCTTGATTGATTTTGAAATCACCGAGACCTTCTATTCAAATTCGCATGGCTTTCCGCTACTCAACGAACTCGCTCGAATGGGCTACCGATTAGCTATTGATGATTTTGGTTCGGGCTATACATCCATCACTCAATTGGTTGAGTACCCGACGCAAAAAATCAAATTGGATAAAGGTTTCTTGGAAGCCTTGATCGAAACAGATAATCAGAACATAGTTAAACCCGTGATCGGACTGTGTCACGCTCAAGGTAAAACCGTGACTGCTGAAGGTATCGAAACCAAAGAGATGCACCAATGGCTACAAGACGCGCATTGCGACATGCTGCAAGGCTTCTACTTTGGTAAACCTATGCCTCTTAATGAGCTAAATGATTGGTATCACGAACACCAACAGCGATTTAAACACCAACAGAACGATTAACACGTACCAACTGAATCAAACGACTATAAGAATCGAATACATGAAATCTGTCATCATCGCCTCGCTAAATCCCGCTAAGATCAATGCTGTCAAAAGTGCTTTTGTCTCTGCGTTTCCCAACACCGAGTTTGAGTTCACAGGTGTAAGTGTGCCAAGTGGTGTTGCCGATCAGCCTATGAGTAATGATGAGACCTATCAAGGTGCAGTGAACCGTGTACACAATGCGACACAACAGCAGCCTAATGCGGATTTCTATGTCGGGTTAGAAGCGGGAATCGAAGGCGGTGTCACCTTTGCATGGATGGTGATTGAATCAAATGGTCAACGTGGAGAATCTCGCTCGGCAAGCCTGATGCTGCCACCAGCCGTTCTGGAGAAGCTAGAGTACGCTAACGAACTCGGGGATGTGATGGATGAAGTATTTGGTACTGACAATATCAAGCAAAAAGGTGGAGCAATTGGTTTACTGACACATAACCAGCTTTCACGTAGCTCGGTCTATCATCAAGCGTTAATCTTAGCCCTGATCCCATTTGTGAACCCTGAACATTTCCCAGCTTAACCAATGAATGCTTCTCAAGCTCTCTAGCAGTTCGATTGCAAGCTCTAGAAACTAAAAAACGCTAACTATCCGTTAGCGTTTTTTCAATTCGCACTCTCACTATTCAGTGATAGCTTAAGCCCAGTATTACTTAAGCAGCAGATCGGCAATAACCGCTTTCTCTTGTTCTGATTTTGCCTTGAGCTCATTAGAGCCTCTGGTGATGGTTGCCACGCCGACTCCCAACATCTGGCTTACTTGTCTTTGAGACATTTCACCTTTTATTAGCTCACAAAAAATATTAATTCGAGCAACCAGAGCATCTCGCTCATCGGGCGTCATCATCATGGTCAACAACAGTTCATGCTGATCTTTCTCAACCGCTGTCTTAACTAAATCCATGAGTTGTTGCCAGTTATCATATTCAGGTTGTGATGCCATATCTCTACACTTACTTTTAAATTCAGACTTTAAAGAGTCGCTTATCGATTGAAAGCGTTTACCACTTTATACCGAAATACTTGATGTGATCCAATGTAAAAAGGCAGTAAGCGGAAATGGTTCGCACTCACTGCCTTCGATTGTCACTCAGTTTCAGGTCTTATCGACCTTTAATATTTAGTTTTCACCTCATGGGGAGCCAAAAACTCACCCTGTTCACCCAAGATGTCTCGGTAATAAGTCTCAAACATTAAGATGTTCTGAACGTAACCGCGTGTCTCTTTGAACGGAATCATCTCAATGAAAGCGAAGGCATCAAGCTTTTCATCACTACGAGAACGCCACTGTTTCACACGGCTTGGACCTGCGTTGTAGGCAGCAAAAGCAAAGATACGGTTGTTGTCATATTGAGAGAGCAAGCCATCTAAGTAGTGACTGCCAATTTCGATATTCTTGCCGACATCGTAAAGATCATCGCTACCATTGTACTTAATCTTGTGCTTGTTCGCCGTGTATTGCGCTGTCTTTGGCATAATTTGCATAACACCGCGAGCACCAACAGGAGAACGAGCTTCAGAGTCCATCGCACTCTCTTGTCTTGCTAGAGACATCAAGGTGATTGGGTCAATATCATGCTTCTCTGCGTAGAAGTTAAACCACCACTTATGAGCGACCGGGAAACGCAATGCAATGTTATCCCACATTTTCGCTGAAATACTCGCAATCACAGTGAAGTGATTCCAACGCTGTGTTGCAGCGTAAGCGGCTAGCATCTCTTTTTGCTCTTTATCTGCATTGGTCAGTAGCCAGCGCCATTCACTTTTGGCTGCGGCAATTTTATCGCGAGTGATAAGTTCATCGATACGAGTCAGCGAAGTACTAAAAGGCTTCACTGTTTCTGGGTTGTATTTCAACGTAGAGGTTGGATATTGAATCGGTTTACCTAACTGCTTTGCCGCCGCAACACTGTAGAAATTACGCTGACCTAAAATATCAGACAGACGTTGGTTCCCCTTTTCAGTATCACCTGTTGATATTTCAGCCCGGCCTAACCAGTATTGCCAGCGCAATGACGCTTGGTGCTTGTCGTCCAAGCGGGCAATCCACTCTTTCAATCCAGTCCAATCGGCATGCTGAATAGCCAAACGGGCACGACGTTCCAACAAGACTTGCTTCGACGAACTCGCCAACATCTCGTCTCGCCACTCCATCAACTCTTCAGAATCGGTATTAATTAATCGGAAAGTCAGGTAATCAGCGAGCTCTTGAGATTTCTCTTCAGAAAACTTCTGGGCCTTGATGACATCATCAAATACTTCTTGGGCACTGCTAGCCGATTTTCTTGCTAGCTTCTTAAAAGCAAACTCCGTTTGAGCTTGATAAAACTCATTGGCTGGATGTTTCTTAGCGAATGTGAGCACATTTTCAGGCTTGTTGTATAACGCCTTCATCTGCTTAGCTTGAGCAATTGACTCATCATGATCCAATTGCTTGATCAGATAGGTCATCAGCTTACCGTTACGCCCTTCAAACGCTAATAGCATACGATCTAAAATCAGCTCATCGGTTCTTAAGCCTGCTTGATCCCAGCTTTTAAATAAAGGGTCGCAAGCGTCATCAACCCCATCACCGCTCAACCAAAGCTGCTTCGCCCCTTTAAAAGCCAATTCTTGATTACCTTGCTCATAGTTCGCTCGGTAATAAATGCATTGGTACTTTTCACCCACTGGCTCTTTGGTCTGAAACTCAAGGATGGTTTGCCACTGTTTTCTAGAAGCGAGCGCATCTAGATATGGTGCTCGCATACGATTAGAAAATGGCAGTGCTTTGTTCTCTTCAATAAACGCATCCACTTCTGCCGGAGTGCGATCACCTAAGCCAACAAGAAAAGCACGATAATCGGTGTAAGGCGTGAGAGGGTATGTTTGAATTTTGCTGCGCAGTGTTGAATAAGCTTTTAGATCACGGTTGTCTAAAACCTCTTGCGCTCTATCATAAACATCACGCTGCATTTCTAGCTCTGAGGCATTGCCAGCCATAGCCATTGGAGCCAGTGAAAATGAAGACAAAACTACTGATGCAGCCACAGCAATTTTCGTATTACCAATGCGGAAAAACATTCGCTCTTTCCTTAGTGCGTGTATGAATACGTGAAGTCTATTTACGCCCGACATCACATCAAATGTAAAGGATTTGAGTGTAAATATTATTAATATTTAACACTTCGCCTCAGAAGCTTATTAAATATAGTTTTAATGACCAATGTGACAATAATAGGTAAGGATTCGTTCAAGAATGGCTTTTCTATCCTAGGAGTAACATCTTTGAGGATATTGGTATAAAATAGCAGACAATTTTGAACAATAATTAGGATCGATCGGCAATGGCTGAATACGTATATACCATGTCTCGGGTGAGCAAAACTGTTCCACCTAAGCGTCAAATTCTTAAAGACATTTCTCTTAGCTTTTTTCCTGGCGCTAAAATCGGTGTTTTGGGTCTAAATGGTTCAGGTAAATCTACCCTACTACGTATCATGGCTGGTATTGATACTGATATTGATGGTGAAGCACGTGCACAACAAGGTCTTAAAGTAGGTTACCTACCGCAAGAACCTGTACTAGACGAATCAAAAACGGTTCGTGAAATCGTAGAAGAAGCGGTTTCTGATGTTGCAGACGCACTTAAGCGTATCGATGCAGTTTACGCAGCTTACGCAGAACCAGATGCAGATTTCGATGCACTTGCTAAAGAGCAAGGCGAACTAGAAGCACTGATTCAAGCAAAAGACGGTCACAACTTAGAGACAGCTCTAGAGCGTGCTGCTGATGCACTTCGTCTTCCAGAGTGGGATGCGAAAATTGAATTCCTATCAGGTGGTGAGCGTCGTCGTGTTGCTATCTGTCGTCTACTTCTTGAAAAGCCAGACATGCTGCTTCTTGATGAACCAACCAACCACTTGGATGCAGAATCAGTAGCATGGCTTGAGCACTTCCTTGTTGATTACAGTGGTACTGTTGTGGCGATTACCCACGACCGTTACTTCCTAGACAACGCAGCTGGCTGGATTCTAGAACTTGACCGTGGTGAAGGTATCCCATGGGAAGGTAACTACACGTCTTGGCTAGAGCAAAAAGACGAGCGTCTTAAGCAAGAAAAAGCGGGCGAAAGCGCACGTCAAAAGACAATCGAAAAAGAACTTGAATGGGTTCGTCAAAACCCTAAAGGCCGTCAAGCTAAGTCTAAAGCTCGTATGGCTCGTTTTGAAGAATTGACAACTGGCCAATACCAGAAGCGTAACGAAACCAACGAACTGTTCATCCCGCCAGGTGAGCGTCTAGGTGATAAAGTTCTTGAAGTGAACAACCTGACTAAATCGTTTGGTGATCGCGTTCTTATCGACGACCTATCGTTCAGCATGCCTAAGGGCGCAATCGTCGGTATCGTTGGTGCCAACGGTGCAGGTAAATCAACACTATTCAAGATGCTAAGCGGTGCAGAACAGCCAGATTCAGGTACAGTTGAACTAGGCGAAACCGTTAAGCTTGCTTCTGTTGATCAGTTCCGTGACAGCATGGACGACACTAAGACAGTATTCCAAGAGATCTCTGAAGGCGCTGATATCATTAAGATCAACAACTTCGAAATCCCTGCGCGTGCTTACTGTTCTCGTTTCAACTTTAAAGGCAACGACCAACAGAAGATCATCGGTGAGCTTTCTGGTGGTGAGCGTAACCGTGTTCACTTAGCGAAACTGCTAAAAGCGGGCGGTAACGTACTGCTACTCGATGAGCCTACCAACGACCTTGACGTTGAAACGCTACGTGCTCTTGAAGAAGCACTGCTTGAATTCCCTGGCTGTGCAATGGTTATCTCGCATGACCGTTGGTTCCTTGACCGTATTGCGACCCATATCTTAGACTACCGTGATGAAGGTCAAGTTAACTTCTACGAAGGTAACTATACTGAGTACACTGAGTGGCTTAAGCAGACTCTAGGCGCACAAGCGGCAGAACCGCACCGTATCAAGTACAAGCGTATAGCTAAGTAAATAAGCTTGTATTTTGAACAAAGGCCGCGATAATAGCGGCCTTTGATATATCTGGCTTACGTGTAATGCATCGATATAGAGAGATTACTTATGGTTGAAAGACGTCAATTTTCACGAGTTATTTATCAAGTCCCTACTGAGATCTCACAAGGACAAGTAAATATATCAGGCTCAGTGCAAGACTTATCACTCCATGGTTTACTCATTCAATGCAATGAATCAAAACAACTTAGCCATGATGTCCCTGTTCAAGTGAGCTTTAAGCTCGAAAACAGTGATATCAATATTCAGTTAGAAGCAACGATAGTCTCTACCATCAATACCTCAATGCGTTTACGCATAGAGCATTTAGATATTGATAGTATCAGCCACCTTAAGCGCCTTGTTGAGCTTAATGTTGGTGACGATGACCTGCTTTATAGAGAGATTGAACACCTTACCGACTTAGGCAAGGAATAATATCTCCATTACCCTTTTTCTATTAGAAGCATTTAGTTAATACAGAACCATGTCTAAAAAAGTGTCCATTACTATTCCCTCTAGTCAGGGGGAACAGACGTTTTACTTCGGTCGAAAAGCCGTACTCTTATGCATGACAACCCTGCTCTCAGTACCGATGTTGATTGGTGGTGCAACCTACATGCACCTTGAGAGTAAAAACAAGCTAGCTGCACAAGCCGGTGATGCACAACAGTTAATTGAAACTCTGATTGTTGAAAAAGAGCAGACCGAGTTCTTATACGCGGAACAAGTTGAAACCAACCACAACCTATCTCAAGCCTTAACTGAGAAAGAAGGTACGATTCAATTACTGGGTAAGCGTGTATTCGATGTGGAATCCGTTCTAGGCCTGGCTGATGAAGAGTTACACACCGATGAGGTTTCACTAGAAGACCGTATTGATGCTGCAGCCGTCGATTCCGCGGTAAGAGCTACCATGTTCCGCTTAATTCCTAATGATAGTCCGATGGCTTATCAACGCATCTCGTCTTCATACGGTCACCGTACTAACCCAATTACAGGCAAACGCCACAACCATACTGGTATCGACCTTACTTGTAAGCGTGGTGAAGATATCTTAGCACCGGCAGATGGTGTGATTGAAACCGTACGCCCAAGCAAGAAAGGCTTTGGTAACTTTATCACCATGCGCCATTCATTTGGCTTCATGAGCTCTTACGCGCATCTGCAAAAATTCAAAGTTCGCAGCGGTCAGTTTGTCAGTAAAGGTGATGTGATTGCGAGCTGTGGTAACTCAGGTAACTCAACTGGGCCACATCTGCATTATGAAGTACGCTTCCTTGGTCGCTCATTGAACCCTCAATACTTGATGGATTGGACACCAGAAAACTTCAATTACGTGTTTGAGAAAGAGAAAAAGGTGAAATGGGGTCCACTCGTTCAGCTGATTGATAACGTGGTTCGCTTGCAGATCAACCTAACTAACGTGCCTTACATCAGTTCAACTATCGACACAGTATCCAGCGATGATAACCGAGTCTCGAACGAGAATAACAAAGAGCCTATCGTGACTAACTAGGTTTTTTCGTTTGGCCCATGATGATCCAAATGCATTTCGCCTACTATAGGCCAGATGCAATATCGGCATTCAACACAAACAAAAAGAGCGACCAAATGGTCGCTCTTTTTTATTTTTCAAACCACACTATTAACCGCGATGAATCGAGTCATGTGCTTGTTTTAACAGGCTTTGGCTCTCTTGTAAAAATTGTTGTGAGTAGTCACCAAACCAATCACTCACTTGGTTGAAGCTCTCAACAAACTTAGCCTTATCTTTGCCATCTAGGATTTCTAACGCTTCTCCGAAACAGCTATGGAAGCGTCGAATCATCTCTATATTCTCATCCGAAGACAGAATGATATCACCGTACAAGTTCGGGTCTTGAGCAAATAGACGACCAACCATCGCAATCTCAAGTCGGTAGATTGGTGAGCTTAGCTTCAGAAGCTGATCAATATTCGGGTTCTCTTTACTCAGGTGTAAGCCGTAAGCAAAAGAGGTGAAGTGACGAAGTGCTTGAATCAAGGTCATGCCGTGATCGTGTTCAGCTGCATCCATCTGGCAAAGGCTCGCGCCCCAAATACCAAATTGATTCAGTAGCCATTGGTAGCTCTCAGAACCACGACCATCACTGTAAACAATCACCTGCTTAGCAAGGCTTGGAACATCAGGACCAAACATTGGGTGCAATCCAACCACTGGGCCTTGGTGCATGTTCATCATTGCTTGCAGCGGTTTAGATTTAATTGACGTCAAATCACATAGAATACAATCACTTGGTAGATTACCTAGCTTCGCAATCACACCTTCAGTTAAGTGAATTGGAACAGTCACAACCACAAGTCCTGCATTATCCAAGATTTCATCGGCTGTATCCCAATCTTGGCTGCCAAGGACTTTCACTTCGTAGCCAGACAGTTTGAACATACGACCAAACAAGCCACCAAGTTGACCATTACCACCAACGATCACCACTGAACGTAACTCTGGGTTAAGACACTTAAAGCCAGAATCTTTCTCACTGGCATAAGACTCACGCATAGTACGACGCAAAATATCTTCGATTAACTGTGGTGGAACCCCTATTTTCTCGGCTTCTTGACGACGAGATGCCAGCATCGCAGCTTCACGTTCTGGTACATAAATAGGTAAACCATGTTCACTTTTTACTTCGCCTACTTTCTCTACTAGAGCAAGGCGTTGAGCCAGTAAATCCAACATTTGTTTATCGACAGCATCGATTTGGTCGCGTAATTCGTTCAGTTCAACGGCCATTTTATTCCTTACTAATCTATAAGCCCGTGCCAATCTATCATCCCACAATCACGTAGGTTCGCTAGCAACAGATCTTAAAATGCCCCATTAGATGAGGCACTTAAATTTAAACTCTGACTAACCTTTCAAGCGGTTCTCTAAGAACGGGACTAATTCCGTATGTGCATGTTTTAATAGTGCCTCAGTTGAATCCCAATTGATACACGCGTCGGTAATAGAAACGCCGTATTTCATCTCATTGAGAGGTATATCCGAAGATTGATTTCCTTCGTTAATATGGCTTTCAATCATCAGGCCGATAATCGACTTGTTGCCTTCACGAATTTGGTGAATCACATCTTCTGCAACTAAAGGTTGGCGACGGAAATCTTTACGAGAGTTCGCGTGGCTACAGTCGACCATTAGCGCGGCCTCTAAGCCAGATTTACCCAGCTCTTGCTCACATTCGTGTACCGATACTGAATCGTAGTTCGTCTGCTTACCGCCACGTAAAATCACGTGACCATTTGGGTTACCTTGCGTTGTTAGTAGTGCAACCTGACCTTCGCGGCTGATACCCATGAAACGGTGGCTAGAAGAAGCCGCCTGCATTGCGTTGATTGCAGTGCCTAGGTTGCCATCGGTGCCGTTTTTAAAACCGATTGGCATTGAAAGACCACTTGCCATCTCACGGTGAGTTTGAGATTCAGTCGTACGAGCGCCAATAGCCGCCCAGCTGAAGGTATCTGCTAGGTATTGCGGGCTAATTGGGTCTAATGCTTCAGTCGCTAGTGGGATTTCCATCTCAGCGAGTTCAACAAGTAGTTCACGACCAACATGCAGACCATGCTCAATATCGAAAGTGCCGTCTAGATGTGGGTCATTGATCAAACCTTTCCAACCGACAGTGGTACGAGGTTTCTCAAAGTAAACACGCATAACAATATACAGTTGATCGCTAAGTTGCTCAGATAAGGCTTTTAGGCGTTTCGCGTACTCTTTCGCAGCTTCAATGTCATGGATAGAACATGGGCCACATACAACAAGCATGCGATGATCTTTCTTATGAATGATGTTTGCGATAGTTTGACGAGACTCTTGAATGAAACGACGAGCATTATCACTCAAAGGCAGTTTTGCTTTTAACTCCTCAGGAGTAATCAGTACCTGTTCGTCGATGATATTGACATTGCTTAATTCACTTTTCTGCATAACTCAACCTGTATATTTATTTTTACACCCAACATTTCCATTTGGGCTAACAATCTTTAAAAACACAATAACAGCTAAAAAAACGATTGCAAGTGTAAACAATAAAAAACATTAACTGTAAATTTTATCTTACACATTGAATTTAGCTCACTCTAAGAGATAAATAGGTTTAAACCATGGATCACACATACAAAAAAGGCGATATTTATCATATCGCCTTATCTAAAATTATTATGTGTTTATTTATCACTCACTGCCTAGCATTCGCTTAATCGTCTCTGAGGTCTCTTTCCACCTAGCATCCGAGTGAAGTGTCGACAAATCAAAGCTGTGTTTTTTAAGCAATGAGTTGGCTAAAGGCACCTCTTGAATCGCTAAGTTATCCAGAGCTTCAATTTGTGCATCTCGTTTATTACACATCAACACCATGTCACAACCTGCATTCAAGGCCGCTTTCGCTCTGTCGGCTGGTCCGCCCATAATGGCAGCGCCTTCCATCGTTAAATCGTCAGAGAATACCAAGCCTTTAAACCCAAGCTGCTGCTTCAATACTTTCTGTAGCCAATACTGTGAACCACTCGCAGGTTGATCATCATAGTGAGAGAAAACCACGTGAGCTGGCATCATGGCATCCAATATTCCAGCTTCAATTTGCGCCTTGAAGATTGCCATATCTGTTTCGAAGATGTCGTCTCTAGGGTCATATGGCGTCTCTAAGTGTGAGTCAGCAATCACGCCACCATGTCCAGGGAAGTGCTTGCCTGTCGTCGCCATGCCAACCGACTTCATGCCTTTGATGAAAGCGCTGCTATGACGAACAATGGTATCAATATCTTCACCAAACGCTCGGCTACCAATCGCTTTACACTCGTGGCCTTTGTCTAATACTGGCGCAAAGCTCAGATCGATATCGTGGGCAATCAATTCTGCCGCCATCAACCAACCCGCTTGTTCTGCTAACTGTTCGCCATTATTCTTAGTCGCGAATTCTTGAGCAGCTGGGATAATTGAAAAGCCATCGCGGAAGCGCTGAACTCGACCACCTTCTTGATCGACACCAATCAAAATAGGACGTTTCGCTACCTTGCGAATTTCTTTGTTTAACGCCGATAACTGTTTGCTATCGTGGTAGTTTCGAGCAAATAAGATGAGACCACCAACAGTTGGGTGCTCTAAAATTTCTTTGTCTTCCGCAGTCAGTTCGTAGCCTGCAACATCAACCCACAACGGTCCCATATTTATCCCTTATTAAACCTAATTTCATAAACTTCCCGAGGTTATTCTCTTTAAATTTGCTTTACAATGTTTTTAAACCAATCTGTGGAAGACTTTAAGAATGCAGTGCAAGAGCTTAGGAATGGATCATAAAGAACTGTATATCGGTGTGATGTCAGGGACGAGTATGGACGGTGTTGATACGGCCTTAGTGTCGATTGAAGATACGCGTATCACATTGCTTGCTCATGATGAGTTCCCAATGCCTGACGACCTCAAAGCGCGTCTGCTTGAAGTTTGTATTGGTCAGAAAACCGATTTGATTGCCATTGGCGAACTCGACCACCAGCTTGGCCATCTGTTTGCTGATGCGGTTCTGCAACTTCTCGAAAAGTCAGGTACACCTGCATCTTCTGTGACTGCGATTGGCAATCATGGTCAAACGGTATTCCACCAGCCAAGCGGCGAATCTCCATTTACCATGCAGTTGGGTGATGCCAACATCATTGCCGCTAAAACACAGATTCAAACGGTTGCCGATTTCAGGCGTAAAGACATGGCATTAGGCGGACAAGGTGCACCATTAGTCCCTGCCTTCCACCATACTATTTTCCAGCCACAAGACAGCTCAGTTGTAGTGTTGAATATTGGTGGTATCTCGAATATTTCAGTGCTGCGCCCTAATCAGCCAACGCTTGGTTATGATACAGGCCCGGGCAATATGTTGATGGACGCTTGGGTTGATAAACACACGGGCGATAAGTTTGACCGTGATGCCCAATTTGCGCTTAAAGGTCAGCTCAATCAAGCCTTTCTCGAACAGTTGTTAAATGAATCTTATCTATCTCAAATACCACCGAAAAGTACTGGTAGAGAACTGTTTAATCTACCGTGGCTAGAGCAACAATTAACAGAATTTAAAGATCTTGCAGCAGAAGATGTTCAGCGCACACTTTGTGAATACACCGCATTGACGATAGCCAATGAAGTGGAGACTTATCGCTTGGGTGACCAGCCTGCACTGTATGTGTGTGGCGGTGGTACACGAAATCCATTGTTGATGAAGAGGCTGTCTGAACTGCTTCCAAGTTGGGAGGTTGACTCAACCACCAGTAAAGGCGTGGACGCCGATTACATGGAAGCGATGGCTTTTGCGTGGCTTGCTCAACGTCATATTCATCAACTGCCAAGCAATTTACCAGAAGTGACTGGCGCAAGCAGAGCGGCCTCTCTAGGCGTTCTCTATCGTGCTGACTAAACAACTTTAGAACCATCATTTTAGAATCACCATTTAAGGACCATTATGAGTAACGACGCTCTCATATCAGCGCTCTCGCACCTCGTTTCGGAGGGGAGAAACCCTGACACTATGGATATTGATCTGCTCACCTCTCTCGAAGTGGTTGAAAAGATTAACCAACAAGACAAGCAAGTCCCACTGGCGATTGAAGCGGAACTGCCACAGATCGCGAAAGCGGTCGATAAAATTGCTCATGCCTTTCAAAACGGTGGTCGACTGATTTATATGGGCGCAGGCACCAGTGGTCGATTAGGTGTGTTAGACGCCTCAGAATGCCCACCGACTTTCGGTGTTTCGGACAAAATGGTTATCGGCTTAATTGCAGGCGGACCAGAGGCGATTTTAAAAGCCAAAGAAGGTGCAGAAGACTCGCTAACTCTCGGCATTGAAGATCTGAAAGCGATTCAGTTTTCAGAAAATGATGTCGTGGTAGGTATTGCTGCGAGCGGTCGCACACCTTACGTGATTGGTGCACTCAACTATGCCAATCAGCTTGGCGCAGTAACGGTTGCATTATCTTGTAACCCTGACTCTCCAATTGCTGAAATCGCTCAAATCGCAATTAGCCCGGTGGTTGGCCCAGAAGCATTGACTGGTTCAACACGACTCAAATCAGGTACAGCACAAAAGCTGGTGCTTAATATGCTGACCACTGCCAGCATGATTCGCATTGGTAAGAGCTACCAAAACCTTATGGTCGACGTAAAAGCGACCAATGAAAAGTTGGTTGCCCGCGCCGCTCGTATCGTTATCCAAGCAACGGAGTGCGATAAAGCACTGGCGGTGTCGACACTTAAAGCGACTGATTACGATGTGAAGTTATCTATTTTGATGATTCTAACAGGGCTAGATTTAGAGTTAGCCAAGGCTCAGCTTGATAAGCAAAATGGCTTCTTGAGAAAAGCCGTCGAGAATAATCAGTAATCTTAATTTGGCTTGTAGCTTCTCATTTAGACAGCTACTTCAACGACATACAAAAAGACCAGCACACACGCGGTACTGGTCTTTTTTTAGTTTTAATTTTTTATGGCTAGCTTGGGCTTAATAGTCGTTTGAGAACTCGTCCCAGCCGCGTTGCCATTCCATACGGAAACGTTGAGCGTCTTCCGTACCAGAACACACGCCTTCATACACCTGACCAGATAAACCAATCTGATAAGCATGGTTCGGATTACAATATTCAGTCACACCTAGGTGATAACCTTCTGTGTAACTCGCTTGATCGACTGCGCCAAGCTCAGTCATCTCTGAATACGAACGCTGAGTGTGGCCTTTGATACCATCACGATAGCCAATCTCTTGCCAATTGCCTTCAGCTGCTAAATCTTGAACATTGGCGCTGCATCCTGCAAGGCTAAATGCCACGGCGAATAGTACGATTATTTTTTTCATTTCAATCCTTTATATTGTTACTTCACCACTTTCTGACGAAGCGCTGCCTTTGTGGTGATTCTCCACTGAACGCCTATCGATGTCCACTTATTGTCTAATGTTCGCCACTTTAGGTTCATTCCGACCACTCAGAATCAATAGTCGCCGTTAAGCCAACTCAAACAACCTCTCTATAGAGCTAATAGGCCTCTCGATAGAAATATCGGCCACTCAGCACAGTGAACAAACCACTAAATCAGTTATAACACCGCTAAATTGGCTATTCGACCACTCACTCTCGTAGCGGAAGTTTCTTCTCATCGACTCCTTTAATATACACCCTGACTTAATTAATACATTCAGGGATAACAAATTATGATGTGGTTTCTTACCTGTGTCGCAGCACTCATTGGTGGCTACTTTATTTACGGTACCTTTATCGAGAAGATTTTCGGTATCAATGAAAAACGCCAAACACCTGCTCACACTAAGCAAGATGGCGTGGACTACGTTCCAATGTCGACACCAAAGGTTTACCTAGTTCAGCTGCTTAACATCGCAGGTGTAGGTCCAATCTTCGGCCCTATCATGGGTGCCCTTTATGGTCCAGCAGCAATGCTTTGGATCGTTCTAGGTTGTATCTTCGCAGGTGCAGTACACGACTACTTCTCAGGTATGTTATCTATCCGTAATGGCGGAGCTTCGGTTCCAACCATCACTGGACGTTACCTAGGCAATGGCGCAAAACACTTTATGAACATCTTTGCCATTGTTCTACTGCTTCTTGTTGGTGTGGTATTCGTATCTGCTCCAGCAGGTATGATCACTAACCTAGTGAACGACCAAACTGATTTCGCGATGTCTGCAACTACGATGGTTGTTATCATTTTTGCTTACTACATCATCGCAACGATTGTCCCTGTCGATAAAATCATTGGTCGCTTCTACCCACTGTTCGGTGCACTGCTTATCTTTATGTCTGTTGGCCTAATCACTGCGATTGGTCTATCTGACGAACACCAAATCATGGGGGGCTTTGAGATCAGCGACATGTTCACCAACATGAACCCGAATGACCTACCACTTTGGCCTGCTCTCTTCATCACTATCGCATGTGGTGCTATCTCTGGCTTCCACGCCACTCAGTCTCCTCTGATGGCGCGTTGTATGGAAAACGAGAAGAACGGTCGCTTCGTATTCTACGGCGCAATGATTGGTGAAGGCATCATCGCTCTAATCTGGTGTGCACTTGCTCTGTCTTTCTTCGGTTCGGTTGAGTCTCTGTCTGACGCAATTGCAAACGGCGGCCCAGGTAACGTAGTATACAGCGCTTCATTTGGTCTACTGGGTGTATTTGGCGGTATCCTTGCTTTCCTTGGCGTGGTTATCCTACCAATCACTTCTGGTGACACAGCGTTCCGTTCAAGCCGTCTTATCCTTGCTGAATACTTCAACATGGAACAGAAAACACTGCGTAACCGTCTACTAATGGCGTTACCACTGTTCGTTATCGGTGGCATCCTGACTCAAGTTGATTTCGGTATCATCTGGCGCTACTTCGGTTTTGCTAACCAATCAACAGCCGTAATGATGCTGTGGACAGCTTCAGCTTACCTACTTCGCCACAACAAACTGCACTGGGTAACAACAGTTCCAGCTATCTTCATGACGTCTGTGTGTATCACATTCATCCTGAACAACAGCCAACTGGGCTTCGGTCTACCAATGCAAATCTCAACCATCATTGGTGTGGTGAGTGCGCTAGGTGTTGCGGCTTACGTTATTAAAATTTCAAAAGGCAAAGGCGATATCGACCTAGCTGATGAAGAAGAGAAAGAAGCAAAAGGCGTTACCAAAACAGCCTAGTTCTTTAAGGCTCTTGGGAACAAGAGACCAATCTTCATAGAAAGAGATAAAAGAACAGCCAAACACAACTTCGCTTGCTCCCGTAATCACTCAGTGATTCGTGGAACCTAAGACTAAAGCCCGTCCACTGTGATGGGCTTTATTGTTTGTAGGCGTTAGTGCTTTCAACTCTGGGAAGCGAATATAGGCTACTAAAACACAAGCAAAGCTACCGTTACCAAGCAATGAGCTTTACACTTAACAAGCGTCTCAATAGGTGAAAATATGGAACTCATTCTCTCTCTGCTGCAACAAACCTGCGTCTACTTAGTGATTGCTTACATGCTGAGTAAAACCCCACTGATTCTCCCTTTGTTGAGCATCTCTTCACGCTTAGGCCATAAGATCAGCTGCTACGTTCTGTTCTCCCTATTCTGTATTATGGGCACCTATTTCGGACTGCAAATCAATGATGCCATCGCCAACACGCGAGCGATGGGCGCGGTAATGGGCGGTTTGTTTGGTGGTCCTGTAGTTGGCTTTGCGGTCGGCTTTACTGGCGGGATTCATCGCTATTCATTGGGTGGATTTACGGACTTAGCTTGTGCTATCTCAACGACAGCAGAAGGCTTGATTGGTGGCCTGCTGCATGTGTACTTAGTCAGAAAGAACAAAGCCAGTCAGCTGTTTAATCCGCTGGTAGTGTTCTCTGTCACCCTATTTGCAGAAATTATTCAAATGTTGATTCTGCTCGCAGTCGCCAAACCCTTCGAACAATCCTATGCTCTGGTCTCCGATATTGCGGCGCCAATGATCATCGCTAACTCGGTCGGTGCAGCACTGTTCATGAGCATCATCCAAGACAGAAAAACCATCTTCGAAAAGTACTCGGCTACCTTCTCACGCCGCGCACTGACCATTGCCGAACGTTCGGTGGGTATTTTGCATGGTGGGTTCAATTCCGATAACGCACAAAAAATCGTACGTATCGTTTATGAAGAGACCAACGTAGGAGCGGTAGCGATTACCGACCGAGAGAAAATCCTCGCGTTCGTTGGTATTGGTGATGAACACCATATTCCGAACACCCCGATTTCATCGCAAAGCACGCTCACTTCGATGGAACAGAACGACATCATCTACCTTGATGGCAAAGAGAACCCATACCAATGCTCCTTGTCGCAGGATTGTAAATTGGGTTCTGCGTTGATTATTCCATTGCGCGCGGGTAACGAAGTGGTCGGCACCATCAAGCTCTATGAGCCAAAGCTGAAACTATTCTCAACTATCAATATGTCGATGGGTGAAGGTATCGCTCAACTACTGTCGAGCCAGATCCTATTTAGCAACTACCAGCAGCAGCAAACGCTACTGACACAAGCAGAAATCAAACTGCTGCACGCTCAAGTGAACCCGCACTTCTTGTTCAATGCGCTTAATACTATCAGCGCAGTAACACGTCGTGACCCAGATAAAGCTCGAGAGTTGATTCAACACCTGTCTCACTTCTTTAGAAGCAACCTAAAGCAGAACATCAACACCGTGAAGCTCAAAGACGAACTGGCACACGTCAACGCTTACCTGACCATAGAGAAAGCACGCTTTACCGATCGACTAGAAGTGGAATGGGATATCGACCCGCAGTTATATGAATCTCAATTGCCGAGCTTTACCCTGCAACCGCTGGTAGAAAACGCCATCAAACATGGTATTTCGAACATGTTGGAAGGTGGCACAGTAAAGATCTACAGCGAACCTTTCGGAGGTGGATTCAAACTGATCGTCGAAGACAATGCAGGCAACTATCAGAAACCATCTCAAGATCATGTCGGATTAGGTATGGAGATTGTTGATAAACGACTCACTAATTTCTTTGGACAAGACTCAGCACTAAAAATAGAATCTCAACCACAGCAATTTACTCGAATGAGCTTTATCATACCTATACTAAAATAACGGTCTTTTCGGAGACGGATCGCTCCGAGTTGAAACATTTAGAAGCAGACATTTAAAAGATAAGCGTGAACCAAGCAGGGATAGAACCAAGATGAAGATTGTAGGATGTTAAAGGCACTAGTTATCGATGATGAGCTTTTTGCTCGCGAAGAACTGATTGAGCTGCTGACCGAAACCGGAGAAGTGGAAATCATAGGCCAAGCGAGTAACGCGATCGAAGGACTGAAACAGATCAACCTACTCAAGCCTGATGTCGTGTATTTGGATATCCAAATGCCGCAGGTTACTGGGATTGAGCTGTTAAGCATGCTTGACCCAGATACCATGCCCTACGTGGTATTCGTCACCGCCTACGACCAATATGCGATTCAAGCCTTTGAAGATAACGCTTTTGATTACCTACTTAAGCCAGTCGAGCCTTGTCGATTAAACAAGAGCGTTTGTCGCCTGAATAAGGTCATCAAACAAAATCAGAAAGCACCAGAACAGAACATCTCAGCGATTGCTCCCTGTCACTTAGAGCAAATCCCATGTATTGGTCATAACCGCATTGTGATCATGGCAAGCCAAACGGTAGAGTGCGCCTATTCCGATATCAGTGGTGTGCATGTTCGTAGCTCATCGCAAACCGCAACCTCACAGTTAACACTAAAGATCTTGGAAGAAAAGACCGATTTGATCCGCTGTCATCGACAGTATTTGATCAACATAAAATCGATCCAAGAGATCAAACTGCTAGAAAATGGATTAGCAGAGATCATTACCCTGACTGGCTTTGAAGTCCCGGTGAGTCGTCGTTATTTAAAGACTTTAAAAGAGCAACTCGGTCTCCAGTAACGCGTTAGAATTAGACGCCTTGTTCCAAAGCACGATCAAAAAAGCCAACGCATCAACGTTGGCTTTTTACTGTTTAAGAATCGATAGAAATTAGTCGACTTGTTTAATCTGTAGCTCTTTTGGTACTTCGAAGAACATATTCTCTTCACGACCTTGAATCTCTTCAACGTCAGTAGCACCAAGCTCGCGAATTCGATCTAAGATTTGATTTACCAGCTCTTCAGGAGCAGATGCACCCGCCGTTACACCGATTTTCTTCTTGCCTTCAACCCATTCTGTTTGAATGTCTTCAGGGCAATCCGTTAGGTAACCAGGTGTGCCTAGTTTTTCAGCCAGCTCTTTCAAGCGTGTTGAGTTCGATGAGTTCTTAGAACCAACCACAATCACAACGTCAACATCGTTTGCCATCTCACGAACAGCGTCTTGACGGTTTTGAGTCGCGTAACAGATGTCGTCTTTACGAGGGCCTTGAATCTCAGGGAATACACGACGTAGCTCTTCGATTACATCAGCGGTTTCATCAACAGACAAGGTAGTTTGGCTAACATAGTGCAGGTTAGTTGGATCGTTCACCACTAGGTTTTGCACGTCCTCTGGTCTCTCAACCAAGTACATACCACCTGTTTGGCTCGCGTATTGACCCATAGTACCTTCAACTTCAGGGTGACCTGCGTGACCAATCAGTACCACTTCCATATGTTTGCGGCTCGCACGAGCCACTTCCATATGAACTTTAGTTACCAAAGGACACGTTGCATCGAATACCGTTAGCTCGCGCTCTTTCGCTTCTTTACGAACCGCTTGAGACACGCCGTGAGCAGAGAAGATCACGATGTTATCGTCTGGCACTTCGCTAAGTTCTTCGACAAAAATAGCACCGCGTTGTTTTAGCCCCTCAACAACAAAGCGGTTGTGTACCACTTCATGACGAACGTAGATCGGTGGCTGGTACATTTCGAGTGCGCGCTCGACAATGCTGATCGCACGATCAACACCGGCACAAAAGCCACGAGGGTTAGCTAACATTATTTTCATTTCATTGCTCATCATTTATCGCGGTACTAAGGTTGTTTCTATAGAGTTCGCCGTCGGCGAGGCTCGCATTCTACAGTGAAGCGCCTAGACAGTGAAGCTCTGGGTAACATCACTGCTGTAAGGCTATCTTGTTCTAGCGTGAAGACAGCTATTCTAACGTTCAGAGAGCTAGTCGACAGCTAAGATATTGACGTCAAACGTAACATCTTGGCCTGCAAGTGGGTGATTAAAATCAACCGTCACTGAATCGCCAGCGATCTCAGTGATAATACCTGGGATTTCCATGCCGTCTGGACCAGAAAATGCCATGATAGTGCCCACTTCAACCTCAGAGTCGCCAACAAATTTAGCACGGTCCATGTGATGGATATGATCTGGATTCGGCATACCAAATGCATCTTCCGCTTTCAGGTCGATAGACTTTTCAGTACCGGCTTCAAGCCCAAGTAAGCACGCTTCAAAGTTCTCGCTTAGGCTACCATCTCCCATCACGAACTTCGCCGGTTTGCCCATATTTTCGGTGCTATCGGCAACTGAACCATCCTTCATCTTAATCGTAAAATGTAGGGTTACTGCTGAATCATTTTTAATTGCTGCCACGTTACTTTCCTTAGACTTCTTTATTATTTGAGGATGCATTTTGCTTTGCTTCCTTGTTGACTGAAGCATAAAAAAAAGCGCCACCGGAATCAACCGACAGCGCTTAGGGCTATTCTATTCTGTGAGTCATAGACTGACTTTGAAGCAAGCTATTTGCTTTCGTCTTTCTTACGGAAACCATCTAAGATGATCATCGCAGCACCGATACAGATTCCCATATCCGCTAAGTTAAATGCAGGCCAGTGGTAAGTGCCCCAGTAGAAGTCTAAGTAATCGACAACAAAGCCATGTACGACTCGGTCAAACACATTACCTACTGCACCACCAATGATGATCGCATAAGCAATGTTATTCCACTTCTCTGTTGCTGGTAGTTTGCTCATCCAGTACGTCAGCATACCTGTTACCGCAAATGCGATACCCGTAAATAACCAACGCTGCCAACCACTTTGATCACTCAAGAAGCTAAACGCTGCACCGTAGTTATGCACGTACAAAAAGTTAAAGAATGGCAGCACCTCAATACGGTTTGCCCAACCATAACCCATATTGTCCATGACAAAGAGTTTAATGCCGATATCAGCCAAGAAGACCAATAGAGCCAGCCATAACCAACGTACACCGGATTGTTTTAACGAAACTTCACTCATTTCTATTCCTAGTATTTACGAAGTTGGTATTCATTGTTAGTCACCTTACGTGACCTTGATTACCAACTTGGTTAAACACATTTCCTATAACTAAAAATAACCCCAGTTGATACTGGGGCTATGATTTTTACAAAAAGTTCAGTCTTTCTCTGAGTCGTTATGCGAACTTACGCACTTCGCCTTCACCGTCGATGTTCGACACACAACGACCACAAACTTTCTCGTGACCTTCGATAGTGCCTACATCTGGAGTGTGGTGCCAGCAACGGTCACACTTCTCAGCTTCAGTAGCCGCAACTTCAACGAATAGACCAGCAACGTCTGTCGCTTGCGCTGCATCAGACTTCTCGCTCAGTGGCTTAACAACAGCTGCAGAGGTGATAAGTACGAAACGTAGCTCATCTTCTAGCTTGTTGATTTTAGCCGCTAGTGCATCGTCAGCGTATAGAGTAACTTCAGCTTGCAGTGCACCACCGATCGTTTTCTCTTTACGAGCATCTTCAAGAAGCTTGTTCACTGCGCCACGAACAGACTGGATTTCAGTCCAGAATTCGTTGCTTAGCTCTTCGCCTTCTGCAAGACCAAATAGACCTTCGAACCACTCACCTGTGAATACGAACGTGTCGCGCTGCTCTCCAGTTGGTAAAGAGCTTGGCATTTCGTTCCAAATTTCATCTGCAGTGAACGACATGATAGGTGCCATCCAACGAACTAGAGCTTCTACGATGTAGTAAAGCGCCGTTTGACAGCTACGTTGAGCATGGCTGCCCTGCTTCGCTGTGTACTGACGGTCTTTGATTACGTCTAGGTAGAAAGAACCCATTTCGATAGAACAGAACTGCATTAGACGTTGAGTCACACCGTGAGTGTTGTACTCGCCGTATGCTTTAACAATCTCTTCTTGTGCAGCTTGAGCACGGCCAACAGCCCAGCGATCAAGTGCAACCATCTCTTCAGCAGGAACTAGGTCAGTTTCAGGGTTGAAACCGTTCAAGTTCGCTAGGAAGAAACGAGCCGTGTTACGAATACGACGGTAAGCATCCGCTGAACGCTTCAGGATTTCATCAGAAACCGCAACTTCACCCGTGTAGTCTGTAGAAGCAACCCATAGACGCAGGATATCTGCACCTAGCTTGTTGGTTACGTCTTTAGGAGCAACAACGTTACCGATAGATTTAGACATCTTACGGCCGTTACCATCCACTACGAAACCGTGCGTTAGTACTTGCTTGTACGGTGCTTCGTCTTTCATCGCGATAGATGAAATTAGAGAAGACTGGAACCAGCCACGGTGTTGGTCTGAACCTTCAAGGTAAAGATCAGCACTGTGAGTGCGCTCTTCGTTCGGGAAGTTGTACTCTTCACGAGAATCAACAACAGAGAAGTGCGTAACACCTGAGTCGAACCATACGTCTAACGTATCCATTACTTTTTCGTACTTATCAGCGTCTTCTGCGCCCATAAGTTCAGCAGCGTCTACATCCCACCAAGCTTGAATGCCTTTCTCTTCAACTAGCTTCGCAACTTTTTCAATAAGCGCTGGGCTTTCTGGGTGAAGTTCTGCTGTTTCTTTATGAACAAACAAAGCAATTGGCACACCCCAAGTACGTTGACGAGAGATACACCACTCAGGACGACCTTCAACCATGCCTTCGATACGGCTTTGACCCCATTCAGGCAACCACTCAACACTCTTGATTGACTCTAGTGCTTTAGCACGTAGGCCAGCTTGATCCATAGAGATGAACCATTGTGGTGTTGCGCGGAAGATGATTGGAGTTTTGTGTCTCCAACAGTGTGGGTAGCTGTGCTCGTAAGCGTGGTGATGCAGAAGTGCACCTTTCTCTTTTAGAACTTCTAAAACAGAGTCGTTCGCTTTGAATACGTGCTGACCAGCAAATAGCTCTGTATCTGGCAGGTAAACGCCGTTAGAACCAACTGGGTTAGCGATTTCTAGGTTGTACTTTTTACCAACCACGAAATCTTCTTGACCGTGACCAGGCGCAGTGTGAACCACACCAGTACCTGAATCTGTTGTTACGTGATCGCCAAGAACTGCAGGAACAGTAAAGTCGTAGAACGGGTGGTTGAACTGAGAAAGCTCAAGATCAGCACCTGTAGCAAAACCAAGGTTGTGGAAGTGCTCGATACCTGCACGATCCATTACGTCTTTTGCTAGTTCAGAAGCAACAACGATACGTTGAGCAGGCTGGTCGCCATTCGCTTCAACTTGGATAAGCACGTATTCAAGATCATCACGTAGACATACTGCGCGGTTAGCAGGCAGAGTCCATGGTGTTGTTGTCCAGATAACGATAGAAATTTCGCCTTGACCCGCATGACCTTCAGCTAGAGTAAATTTCTCTAGAAGCGCCGCTTCGTCAGCTGCTGTAAATTTCACATCGATAGATGGAGAAACTTTATCTTTGTATTCAACTTCAGCTTCAGCCAGAGCAGAACCACAATCAGTACACCAGTGAACGGGTTTGAAACCTTTAAGAAGGTGACCTTTGTCTGCGATTTTGCCAAGAGAACGAATGATGTTCGCTTCTGTGCCAAAATCCATAGTGCGATAAGGTTTGTCCCACTCGCCCATGATGCCAAGACGTTTGAAGCTCTCTTTCTGACCTTCAACTTGACCCGCAGCGTACTTTCGACACTCTTCGCGGAATTCAGCCGCCGAAATCTTCTGACCAGGCTTACCTTTCTTCTTCTCAACCATTAGCTCGATTGGAAGACCGTGACAGTCCCAACCAGGGATGTACGGTGCATCAAAACCAGAAAGGGTCTTAGATTTGATAATAATGTCTTTAAGAATCTTATTCAGCGCGTGGCCAATGTGAATATCGCCGTTCGCGTATGGAGGGCCATCATGCAGTACGAAAGATTTTTTACCTTTCTTTGCCTTACGGATTTCGCCGTAAAGATCTTCTTTGTACCAACGCTTCAGCATTTCTGGCTCACGATTTGCCAGATTGCCGCGCATTGGGAACCCTGTTTCTGGTAAGTTCAGGGTATCTTTATAATCACTCATCGATTCTTAATTCCGTTATATTGGGCGAAGTTAGACATTATGTTAATCGGTGGAATCATCCGATTAATTCTTTAGCTGAAGCAGCCACACCCTTGCGGCTTCAGCATCCAATTCTATTTGATTCTTTAGTGCGTCGAACGATTCAAATTTTATCTCGTCGCGCAGTTTGTGCAAAAGTCGTACTTCTAACTGTTTACCATATAAATTGGCTTTAAAGTCAAAAAAATGCACTTCCAATTGCTGCCTTACCCCATTAACTGTTGGTCGTTGTCCAATATTAGCAACGCCACCGACAGGAACACCGTCGATATCCAAAGCTTCAACAACATACACTCCCGATACAGGAGAAACACAACGCTTTAATGGAATATTAGCGGTAGGGAAACCTATAGTTCTCCCTAGTTTTCGACCATGGGACACTCGACCACTAATACTGTAATCACGTCCTAACATGGTAGCACTTGCAGCCAAGTCATCGACCGCTAATGCATTTCGTATCTCAGTACTGCTTACTCGTAATTGGTTTAAGCAATAGCTTTGGGTGCTGACCACCTCAAAACCGTACTTCTCGCCCGCCTCTTTGAGCATAGCGAAATTACCGGTACGACCTTTACCAAAGCAAAAATCGTCACCAACCACCAAGAACTTCACACCAAGCTTATCAACCAAAAGATCCTTAATGAATGCTTCCGCGGATAAACTTGCAAAATACTGATTAAAATTAACACACAATAAGCGACTGATATCTAGCTTACTCAGTTGCACGTATTTGTCTCGTAAACGAGTTAAACGTGCTGGCGCTCTATCTCGGGCAAACAGCTCCATAGGCTGCGGTTCAAACGTCATAACAACAGAAGGTAGCCCTAATGCTGCAGCTTGTTTAGAAACCTGACTCAAAACCTCTTGATGTCCTAAATGAACACCATCGAAGTTACCTATGGTTAATACACAGCCATGATGCTGCGCTTTAATATTGTGTATACCTCGGATCAGTTCCATTATGATCAGCTAAAACCTGTTATTTGCATCATTTATTGTGTGAAACCGACGGATTATATACTAATCAGTATTAATCTGTCGCTGCTTTTAAATGTTTTACTCGGATACCTAAAATCAGTACCGAAACAATATAAACAAAGCCACCAAGTCCAATCAAGCCAGTTAATGTCAGCGCTCTCTGGCTAAAGCTCCATTCAAGCCAATGTTGCATATTATCCAGCTGCCATAAAATAGCCGCTACCATCACCACACCTGAGATAATTAATTTGGCACTGAACAACAAGGTTGTCTTAGTTAATTGATACACACCCGCAAGGTGCAATCCTCGATATAACAAGGCCATATTCACAAAGGCAGACAGTGCCGTCGCAATCGCCAAACCCACATAGCCATAAAAATAAGCAAAGATCGCGTTAAACACCATATTGGTCACCATAGCGATAATGCCGTACTTAACCGGTGTTTTGGTATCTTGGCGAGAGTAATAGCCCGGAGCTAAAACTTTAATCAGCATGAAATTAAGCAAGCCTGATGCGTAAGCTACCAATGACATCGATGCTTGCTGTACATCGTGTGGAGAGAACTCACCACGCATAAATAGCACCATCAACATGGGTTTAGCTAAAACGATAAGACCTAACATCGCAGGAATACCAAGCAGCAACACCATGCGCACGCCCCAATCCATGGTATGTGCGAACCCTTCCCCTTGAGCATCTACGTGTTTACGAGACAAAGCAGGAAGAATCACAGTCGCAATCGCGATACCGAATAAACCGAGAGGAAATTCAAGCAGTCGGTCTGAGTAGTACAACCAACTGATAGAGCCTGTTGCGAGGAAGCTGGCAATAAAGGTATCAAACAATAAGTTGATTTGGCTGACCGATACACCGAACAGAGCAGGGATCATTAATGTGCGGATCTTAACCACACCCGGGTCTCTCCATCCCCACTTCGGCTTAACCAACACACCCGCTTTGATCAAGAAAGGCATTTGGAAAAGGAATTGGACTAAGCCACCAAGAAACACACCAATAGCCAAACCAATTTCTGGTTGTTCTAAATTAGGTGAGATAAACCATGCAGCGCCTATGATCATCACGTTCAAGAACACAGGAGTAAAAGAAGAGACCGCAAATTTACCTAATGTATTAAGAATGGCACCAGATAAAGCGACGAAGGTGATAAACCATAAATAAGGAAAGGTAATCTTGAGCATAAAGCTCGCTAGCTCAAATTTGGGTGCTGATGGGCCATCATTTAGCCAGTCGATAAACCAACCCGCACCAAACATCGCGGTGATCACGCCAGAGCCCAATACCCCGATGACGGTGACAATAGAAACTAAAACCCCGAGCGTCCCCGACACCTTAGCAATTAAATCTCGTGTCTTATCTTTATCACCTGCGGCGTGATATTCCGTTAATACAGGAACAAACGCTTGAGAAAACGCACCTTCTGCAAAAAGTCGACGTAAGAAATTAGGAATTTTATTAGCGAAGAAAAATACGTCGGCACTCGCTCCTGCCCCCATCAAATTTGCTACTACTACATCACGTACTAGCCCCAATACACGGGAAACAAAAGTCATTGCGCTGACAATCAGGCCTGACTTTAATAGTCGTTTACTCACAGAAACCTCTGACACTGGTTGATTACTTTCAAGCGAGGATAAATACTATCCTGTCCTAAGAAGCATATTTATTAGCATTGGTCTAAAAATGCTGTTAGAATCCCCGCCATCTTAACCGCGATGACCTTTCCATACCAAAGTTTGTTTGGCTACGATTGGTTTTTGCACAAATCATTTGACAATTAAGCGCTAATGAGGGATAGTCCTCGCCCTTAAATTGTCACCGAACTAAGTTTTTGGGAGTTAGACCCTTGGCAAACAGTAAATCTGCTAAGAAGCGCGCTATCCAAGCTGAGAAACGTCGCCAGCACAATGCTAGCCGTCGTTCTATGATGCGCACTTACATGAAAAAGACTATCGCAGCTATCGCAGCTGGTGATAAAGAAGCTGCAACTGCTGCTCTTGTAGAAGTTACACCACTTCTTGACCGTATGGCGACTAAAGGCCTTATTCATAAGAATAAAGCTGCACGTCATAAGTCTCGTTTCGCTGCTGCAATCAAAGCTCTTTAATAGAAATTTGATTACAACGCAAAACGAAAAAAACCGGCCTAGGCCGGTTTTTTTATATCTAAATTTTGAGTAACGCTTTTATTTTACGTGCTAACAGCCGTTTTTCTGACCGATAAACAATTTAAGCAGATAGATAAAACAAACAATCAGAAAAATAAATAGAGAAGCAAATTGGTACGTAGATAGATAGGTAAACACTAACGTTCAATGTGAAATGCTAACACTTCCTTGTGTCATTCTATCGCTGATAAGAAATCCCCCTCCCACCAGCAATAAGCTACTTGCAGTAAATACCATGCAGTAGGTTAATCATCGCTTTTACTTCTTCACTACTCAATGTGTAATACACAGTTTGAGCTTCTTTGCGAGTTTCGACCAAACCATCTCTTCTCAACCAAGCAAGATGTTGAGATAAAGCAGACTGACTCAGTTCCAACTTGCCACACAACTCCCCAACCGACAGTTCAGTGCCATGTAATAGGCACAAAATCTGTAAGCGACGCTCGTTAGCCATGGCTTTGAGTAGAATCACAGCTTGTGCTGAGTTCTTCTCCATCTCTTTTAAGTTCATAGTTTGGCTCCCTACAACCTTTACGCCAACTACGGGCTATCAGTATTTCCGGCATATTGCGGAGTTATGATAATCGATATCAATTCATTAACAAACTATCTCACTCGAACAATTTGCTAAAATCTGCGTCACATACGTTTTTTACTGCTGGATGTTGGATCATCCTCTCAGCAAATATGACGTAGTACTCCTCTTTTAACTCTTCAATACCGCCTAATAGTTGCAGTGATGTGTCGTCTTCCACTTCAGACATATAAAGCGTCGGTGCTAAAAATATTACGTCATGATGGTAACGAGCAAAAGCCTTCATCAATGCGGCATCATCAAACTCACCTAAAATATCTGGCTTAAGCCCTTGTCTATCAAACCATTGCAGCACTTTACGACCCATTGAGGTTCGGCTGCCAGGGATCAAAAGCTTTCTTTGCTCCAATACAGCAGGGAAATTAACCCCTTCAACCTGACCTGAACTAAAAAAGCTCATTCCACTCTCACCCAGCTTTTTACTGAACAGGCCCGGGCTTTGACTAGAGTCCACCGGACAGTCAGACAAAATCATATCGAGCTTATGTTGAGAGAGTTGCTCAAGTAGCATTTCATGGGTCGATTCAAAACAGCGCAAGTGAATGCTGTTATCTGGAGGGATGGTCGACATCAGTATCTTACTGACGAGTCTTTTAGAGAGCGCATCCGCGACGCCAACATCAAACAGAATATTGGAGTGCTGGCTGTAATTCACGATGTCCAGCATCTCGTAACTCAGGCCAAACATACGATCGGCATATTTAAAGACCAGTTGCCCAAGCTCTGTAGGCTCAACACTTCGGCCATTACGCTTGGTCAACTTGCCATCCATGCGTTCTTCTAAGGCTTTTATCTGCCCCGTTACCGTTTGTGGTGTTAGGAATAGGGCTTCTGCAGCTTTAGTAACAGAGCCTTGCTTGCAAACCATCCAGAAGTAATACAGATGGTTGTAGTTGAGATGCGACATAGATGTGCCGTAATAAAAGAGTAGATACCCTTTATATCAAATATGACACCGCCACTCAACAAACTCGAAAAAACCTAACCAAACATAGATTTACCACTTATTTTTTCGAAGTGTCTGATTTCATAATGTAATATTTCATCGATTATTTTCAATTTTTTTCTAACTTTTAAGATCTATATCACCTATAGAATTTCCATTAAAAAACAATTTAAAACAACAACTTAAAACAACCACATTAGCAATTGGAATATTTAAAGAGTAAATCATCACAAAAAAGTCGCACCTAAACCAAAATGTAATATTACTGAAATATTTCCCCTCTAACATCACGCTCAGATTAAACAAACAGACCAAACACAGACTTAAACGGTCCAATGGAGAAAACATTATGAACCAAGCTACTACTGCAGCAGCGCCTATCTCGAGCACTACTCGTTGGCTACGCTGGGCTAACTTGGCATTCATGCTTTACCTACTATTACTTTCAGTTTCAATGGTTGGTACAGGCTTCAAATGGGCAACAGGCGAGCAAGCAAAGGTTCTTTTCGAATTTGCTTCACACCCAGTTGCAGGCTTAATGATTGGTTTAGTAGCAACAGCGCTTATTCAATCATCAAGTACAGTTACTTCAATTATCGTTGGCCTTGTGGCAGGTGGTTTACCTGTTGAGCTAGCAATTCCTATGATCATGGGTGCTAACATTGGTACTACGGTAACCAATACGCTAGTTAGCCTTGGTCACGTTCGTTGTAAAGAAGAGTTCAAACGTGCATTCGCAAGTGCGACAATCCACGACTTCTTTAACCTATTAGCCGTTGCTATCTTCCTACCACTAGAGATGGCGTTTGGAATTCTAGAGAAAATTTCTCACTGGTTAGTATCACCGATGCTAGCAACAGGTGATATGAGCATGGGTGGTCTTAACTTCATCAAGCCAATCACTAAGCCTGTTGTAAGTGCGATTAAAGAACCACTATCAACGTTTGGCGACACTGTTGGCGGCATCATGCTTATCGCTCTAGGTATCGCAACTATCTTCGTAGCTATTACTGTAATGGGTAAGCTGATGAAGAGCCTAATGGTTGGTCGTGCTCGTGAGATTCTAAAGAACGCAATCGGTCGTGGTCCAATCCACGGTATCGCTTCTGGCTCTATCGTGACTATCCTTGTTCAGTCTTCTTCTACGACAACAAGCTTGATGGTTCCACTAGTAGGTTCAGGTGTTCTTAAAGTACGTGACGTTTACCCATTCACTCTGGGTGCAAACATCGGTACATGTATTACGGCTCTACTTGCAGCTACAGCAGTGTCTGGTGAGTTCGCAGTATTCGCACTACAAATTGCTCTAGTACACTTGGTGTTCAACATCATGTCAACGGTATTCATCTTCGGTATCCCGTTCCTACGTGAACTTCCAGTTAAAGCGGCAGACATGATTTCAGACATGGCTGTGAAGAACAAAGCTGTAGTGGCTGGTTACCTTGTTGCGGTATTCCTTGTACTGCCTGGTAGCGTGTTAGCTCTTACCGCTTAATAGCAAAATAAACATCGCTTATAGCAAAGCCCGCTACCTCCTAGGTTGCGGGCTTTTTCTTTTTAAGAGCAGATACGGGATTCGGGTAAACGAGTAACGAAGAGCTAAAATCAAATTCGAGATATGAGTAAGCTTGTGACAAGAGCTGAAACTGATACGATATAAGAGTAAATCGGTAAGGTAAGCATTACTCACCAAAGAAGTCCGTTCTAGCTCTTCATATCCCGCATCTCGTTTACCCGCATCTATATATTTCCGTCATTCCCTACAGCGAGGAACGAGCGTGATAGGGAATCCCACAAACACACCACGAAAGAGACTCCCAACTCCTTCCTTCGTCAGTCTAGGGAATGATGAATCGAAAAAAGATTCGAGATGCGTGTAAGCGAGTATCGAAGAGACAGAGCCAATGCGCGTTGAGAGTATACGAGTAACATAAAGCATCACACAGCATATGATTTCTCTGCTCTTCGAATCTCGATTACTCGTCACTGTAACTTAGATACAAAAAAGGCTGCACAGAGGCAGCCTTTCAATCAAACAAAGCGAGTGAGATTAAACCGAGAATGGGTACTTAATCGCTTCGTGGCATTCGTAACCTTCAACCCAGAAGTCATCCATCGTTACCCATGTTTCCAAATCTTCTAGAGACTTAATCTGAGGATTGATATGGAATGTTGGGCCAGCTAACGGCTCACGCTTTAACTGGATATCACGCATAGGTGCAAGTTGATCTTCGTAAATATGAGCATTTACTAGCTTATGGTAAGCCACGCCAGCTTTCTTACCCGTGATTTGCGCCATGATAGCTAGGAAGACATACACTTGAACCATGTTGAAGTTCAGGCCTAGGGGTACATCGCAAGAGCGCTGAGTGCTGTTTAGGTACAGAGTATCACCAAGTAGTGAGAAGTGATGGCTGTACATACACGGACGCAAACATCCCATGTGGAACTCACCTGGGTTGTAGAAGTTTAAGATCTCGCCGCGGTCATCAATACCGTTAGTTAGATCATCAACAATCTTCTTCAGTTGGTCGATATGACCGCCGTCAGGTTTTGCCCATGCACGTCCTTGAACGCCATAAACACGGCCCATGTCATCTTCACCCTTGCGGTAAGGGTTATTCAGCCATGCTTCATTCAGGTTAGAATTCGCATCCCAAGTTTTAGTCCCTAGCTTACGAAAATCTTCAGCATTGTCGTAACCACGGATATAGCCAAGCAGCTCAGCAACTGCGGCTTTCCAAAAACTCTTACGCGTTGTTACCAGTGGGAATTGGTTATTACCAACATCATATTCAAGGTCAGCATTGATCACGGTTAGGCAACGCTTGCCCGTGCGTTCATTTTCAATCCAAGTACCGTCATCAACGATACGCTGACAGAGATCTAAATACTGTTTCACACCAATTCCTTACTTCGTTTGTTGTGGTAATTCGTCTTTGTAGTGACCACGCTTGTATGCCCACACCATCATCAGCACACCGATGATAACCATTGGCAGTGACAAAATTTGTCCCATAGAGATAAATCCACCGAACAAACCTAGGTGAGCATCAGGTTCACGTACGTATTCTACTAAGAAGCGGAATGTACCATATCCAGCTAGGAATAACCCTGATACAGAACCAAGAGGACGCGGCTTTTTGATAAACCAGTTCAAGATGAAGAACAGCACGATACCTTCAAGCGCCATCTCGTAAAGTTGAGATGGGTGACGAGGAAGTGGACCACCGTTAGGGAACACAATCGCCCATGGCACATCAGTCACACGGCCCCAAAGCTCGCTGTTCATGAAGTTACCTAGACGGCCCATACCTAAACCAAATGGGACGAGTGGTGCAATCATGTCTGCCACGCCAAAGAAGGTGCGACCATTCTTTTTCGCATACCAGAACATTGCGGTGATAACACCCAGCAAGCCACCGTGGAAAGACATACCGCCAGTCCATACCTTAAATAGGTACAGTGGGTCTGCTAGGAAAAGGTCAAAGTTGTAGAAAAGTACGTAGCCAATACGACCACCCAACACCACACCTAGAAAGCCAGCAAACAGTAAGTCTGATACTTGCTCTCGAGTCCAACCACTACCCGGTTGATCAGCTCGGCGATTTGCTAACCAAAGAGCAAACATAAAACCGACAAGGTACATTAGGCCGTACCAACGAACTGAGATTGGTCCTAGTTCAATAAGAACAGGATCGATATTTGGGAATTCGATAAAACCCTGAGACATACTTGGCTCTCTATCTAAATTGATTAACGGTTAGCTCAATGACTAACAGAAAAGACACTACAGCAGCATTGTGGCTGCTATAAACATTAAAAATACCGCAAAGAATTTCTTCAGCACAGGGGTTGGCAATTGAGTGGCCAGTTTCGCACCCACTCGAGTGGTCAAAACTGAGGTACAAGATATCGCGATCAAAGCCGGTAGATAAACATAACCCAAGCTATACGCAGGAAGATCATCGACAGAAGATCCATGCCAAATGAAACCTAGCATTCCCGAAATCGCGATAACACAACCGCATACCGAAGATGAGCCGACGGCTTTACGCATTTCCACACCGTGATGGTTAAGGAAAGGTACCGATAAAGACCCACCGCCAATGCCCGCTAAGCTTGATACCAAACCAATCCCGCCGCCACACAACACGGTTTTAGCTGAACCCGGCATCGATTTTTGGCTCTTGGAGCGAATCGACAATAGCATTTGCAACGCCAACACCAAAACAATCACACCAAAGACTTTTGGTAAGTATTGAGCTGGAATTACATCGGCCACGAAAGAGCCGAGGAAGCCGCCTATCACCACACCTGGCATCAACCATTTAACGACAAACATCTCTACGTTACCCAACTTTAGATGGTTAATCGCAGACGATCCCGACGTAACGATGATGGTTGATAGCGAAGTAGCCAATGCCATTTGCATCGCAAACTCTTGGGGGATACCCGCTTTAGGAAGCAAAAACAGTAAGGCAGGAACAACCAGCAAACCACCACCAATGCCTAGCAAGCCTGCTAAAACACCAACAATAGCACCAAGGCCCGCTAACAAGCCTATCAGTTCATATGACACGTTAAATCCTATTTTTTACCTGCTCGAATGAAGCCTGTAAATTCACGCTCTTCGAAATAGTTCAGCATCATACTATAGATGTCACTACCATACGGTTTTGAAAGTGCCTTATTTGCCAAATCCTGTAATTCAGCCAAGTTCGACTGACGAATCAAATATTTGGTTCTTGCGACATTCGAGGTATTCATACTTAACGTCTCATACCCCAATCCAATCAATAGCAGCGCGCCCATCGGGTCACCGGCTAACTCGCCACAAATACAAACAGGTAATTGATATTGCTTACAAGTATCATGAATTTGTTTTAATGCCATGATCACCGCAGGGTGCATTGATTCATAGACATCGGATACTCGTGAATTGTTCCGATCAACCGCTAATAAATATTGGGTTAAGTCGTTGGTACCGACTGAAACAAAGTCGACCTTATGCGCAATCAGCGGCAGTATGTACAGCATGGATGGCACTTCAATCATGATACCAACGCGAGGCATACGCACTCGGTTATCAAGCTCATGCACTTCATCATACGCTTGTTCAATCAACTGTAGCGCGTCATCCAACTCCTGTGCACCAGAGATCATCGGCAGCAAAATACTCAAGTTATGGCTTTCACAGCTCGCACGTAGCATGGCACGTAACTGAATAATAAAGATGTCAGGATGATCGAGCGTAAACCGAATACCACGCCAACCAAGGAATGGATTGTCCTCTTCGATAGGAAAATACGGTAAGGCCTTATCACCACCGATATCGAGTGTACGCATCACCACTTGTTTCTCTGGGTAGCTTGCCAGTACAGAACGATACTGCTTGAATTGTTCATCCTCTGACGGGAATCTTTGCTGCAACAAGAAAGAAATTTCAGTTCGATACAGCCCTACGCCATCAACGCCTTGGTTGATAGCGATGTTAGTGTCTGCACTTAAACCCGCATTAAGCAGAATCTCGACTTGCTTGTTGTCTTGCGTTTTTGCCGGTAGGTACAGCTCGCGATTGACCATAGAGGAGAGCTCACTCTCTTCTAGAATCAGCCCTCGATACTCTTTGAGCAGGCTTTTAGTCGGCTCAATAAAGATCTCACCGCTATACCCATCAACAATCGCTCGCTTGCCATTAGCTTGAGCTAGGTTGAGGTTTACCCCCATGACGGAAGGTATGCCAAGCGCTCGAGATAAAATCGCTGCGTGCGAGTTCGCCGCCCCTTCCAAGGAAATCACCGCTAAGAGCTTTTCTTTGGGAATAGACGCTAATACCGAAGCGGTTAACTCACGAACCACTAGGATAATCGGCTTATCTAACGTGCGAAGTTCATGTTCAGAGTTGTGGAGGAAATAGAGCAGCCTTTGTCCGAGCTCTCGGATGTCTTGTGCTCTCTCACGAAGATACACGTCCGACATACGAGCAAAGCGATTAGAATAACTCTCTACAACCTGTCTTAGTGCCCAATCGGCTTTATCGCCTTTCTGGATTTGGCTTTTTAGATCCTTACGCAGCATAGGATCGTTGAGTAAGTGAGTAAACAGGTCAAAGATCGCCAACGCATCTTTATTGATTTCGCTATCTAAGCGCTTTCGCATGCGCTTAAAGTCATTGAGGGCGTTTTCAACCGCTACCGCCAACAACTCATGCTCTCTCTCTATATTGAGCGTCGAAGCAGGATAAACATCGGTGAGTTCAGGCTGAGTGTTGTCCCACCATAAGTCACCAATCGCCACGCCCGATGAAGCTGCAATACCTTTAGTAGCCGGTAGCTTCTGTTGCTCTAACAGCCAATGGCCTTGAGTTTGGGCGTGCGCCACAATAACGGCAAGTTGTGCAGAGAGCGTGACAAGGAAGGATTCTTCCATCTCACTAAATAAACGTGGGGTCTTCTGTTGAATGACCAATACACCGAGCACTTGCTTGCGGTGGATAATCGGAGTACCGAGAAAAGAGTGATAGACGTTTTCTCCAAGCTCTGGAAAAAACTTATAAGCAGGGTGAGCAGACGCTTGTGCAAGGTTGATAGGTTCAGCACTTCTTTTAACAAGGCCAACCAGACCTTCGTCAAAACCAATGTGAATGCTATTGCCTTTGAAGATCAGGCCTTGAGTTGCCATCAACTCAAGGCGCTGCATATCATTATTTGCCAAATACACGGTGCAACATTCCGTCTGCATCGCACTGCATGTCTCTTTAACCAAAATATCAAGAGCCGTCGACACATCTTCAACTCTTGATACGTGTTCAACTATTTCCCTTAGTTGACTGAGCATGCTTAACCTCTACGCAATTTGCGCTTTCCTTTTATTTTTCGCTCTTTAAACGGCATTGCTAAAGATGCGAACTCTTTCATCGCTCGACGGTAAACATCTCGCTTGAAAGAAACAACTTGTCGAACTGGGTACCAGTAACTCACCCAACGCCAACCATCAAACTCAGGTGTACTTCCACGCTGCATATTGATATGCGATTCATCGCAATCTAAGCGCAAAAGGAACCACTTCTGTTTTTGTCCAATACAGACAGGTTTAGAATCCCACCGAACCAGTCGTTTGGGTAGCTTGTAGCGTAACCAATGACGACTTGTCGCGACGATCTTTACATCCTTTTTAGTAAGGCCAACCTCTTCATACAACTCGCGGTACATTGCCTGTTCCGGAGTCTCACCTTCATCTATTCCCCCTTGAGGGAATTGCCATGAATGTTGCCCGTATCGTTTAGCCCAGAAGACCTGACCATGGTTGTTACAGATTACAATACCAACATTTAATCGGTAACCATCGCCATCTATCACTGGCCAACCTCTATCTAAATTTTTAATTACTCTGATTTTTCCACATATCCCCAATCGGAGCAAACTTAGTGACGTGATAAGCGCTATATTTATGAATAATAACTAGGAATATGGATAAGTTTTGCTCAAATTCTAGTTACCCACACAATAGTGAGACATAGACCACATTTATTCACCTTTTCTGTGAATAACTATGTGAAGAATTACCCGCAATCGTTTTTTTTAATCCATAGATTCATCAACACCAAAAACAACAAATCAGTCAAAATAATTTTATTATTATATAAATCAGTAAATTAAAATAACATTCTAGTTTTAAAAAACATTAGAAATGTAAAAGATCTTTCAGAAACCTGACATGGTTAAAGATCAACCACTCCGATGTTTATCCACACTACTAAGTGAAAGATTCATTTTGAACCCCATTTGGCAAGCATTTTATCCACCATAAACCCCTGTTTATTTATCCACTAAATTAATATTTCAATTAATTACCTTTATGTCCTGTGGATAACCCTGAGTTTGATCCCTTCTCTCGCAAGGAGATCATTTCTTAACCAGTCGTCATTTGGTGATAACTTCTGATAAAATCATTTTTTTGATCATGCCTTTTATTATGAAACCAGAACCACAAACACAACAAGAGCTGTTAGAGCGCGCGTATGCCATCGCCGGAATGACCTTTAAAGAGCTCGCTGACGAAGCTGAGATGGTGATGCCAAACGACCTTAAGCGTGATAAAGGCTGGGTTGGGCAGCTATTGGAATGGCACTTGGGTGCACCTGCAGGCAGTAAGCCAGAACAAGATTTTGCCAAGCTCGGTATCGAGCTAAAAAGCATTCCGATTAGCTACTCTGGCAAGCCACTCGAAACCACCTTTGTGTGTGTTGCTCCTTTGATGGGTGTGCAAGGCATAACTTGGGAAACCAGCCACGTTCGAAACAAGCTGTCTAAGGTGTTGTGGATCCCTGTCGAGGGAGAAAGAGAGATCCCGCTAGCAGAGAGGCATGTAGGATCCCCATTATTATGGACACCTAGCCAAGCTGAAGACGAACTCTTGAAGCGAGATTGGGAAGAACTGATGGAGTTGATCGTTTTAGGCAATGTTGAACAGATAACAGCAAGACACGGTGAAGCACTGCATTTACGTCCGAAGGCTGCTAACAGTCGTGTGTTAACGGAAGCTTACGGTGCAAGCGGAAAACCTATCAAAACTAAACCACGTGGTTTCTATCTGCGAACTCAATTCACCCATAAATTACTGACAACACATTACGCATAGATCGTTTAATCGAGCCTCGATAGCCAAAACTATCAGTGCGTTAAAAAACAGTCTGGAATTAGAATCAATATCTCGCTACCAACGCCTCTTAATGAGGTTTGAGCGCCAGTTCAATATCACAGTAGCTTTGGCTTGGCTCATTACCAAACTCATCATAGGCGTTGTGTAAGCGAAGATACGCCTTTTCAAAGCCGAGCCGGAGTAACTCCTCTTTCACTTGATCCAAGGATCCAAAGTGAAGCGGCTCGCCGTCTTGCTTTACCGGTTCTAGCTTATGTTTGTACTCCACCGCCAATAGATATTCTGAAATATCAGAACAGCCAATAACGTACACTTTGGGTGTTTGATAAGAGTCTTTGTGCTCTCCATGTAACCACATGTCTAACTGATGCTTTTGCATAACCGGCCTCCCTTGCTCTCTATAGCTTAGTAGAACTCTATTTCTTTACTAGGGCACGTTGATTTTTCTCGATTAAAAAAACAAAAAAGAGAAGCCAATGCTTCTCTTTTTTGTCCAGTTCTAGTTCAAAAGCGCTCACTTTTGACACCTAACTATCACCGTCAATGATTTAGGGGGTTGAAAGGTGCGATCAACCCCGAAAGATTACGTCGGTATTCGCGCGCTAAGAACACGACGAAGATGACGAACGCGACGTTCAATGGTGACAACTTCAGGCTCAGAGAAACCAATTGGACGACCATCGGCTTCAAGGCCAATATCTCTTAGCAAATGAGTGTTGTGCCAAGGTAGGTCTAGTGAACTACGACGTACTTTTCGCTGCCATTCCCGCTCTTCACGACGAAGATCGGCACGGATAAGGACTGTTGCTAATTTTAAATATACTGAGTGACGCATAATAACTCTCCAGTTGTTGAGTCAACTGAGGAAAAATAGCGTGTTAGATAGTATGAGGGCTTCTCACTTAGCTGCTATTTTTCCGCAGCCAAATAAGGATACGGATCTATTAGTTAGGTTTATCTTGGGTGTTTCGATCGGCTATGGCTGATGTGAGTGACATATCAGTCACCATGTCAGTACACGGATCAAACGACGCGCAAATATGCTGTATAAAATCGAAATGTTTCATTTGCGCCTCCAAGCTAACTAAAAAATCCAAAAAAAATGGGGAAGTAAAAGCAGACAAGTCTTTGTTAAATCGTTGCTTTAACGGTTAAAGTCTAACCAAGTGAGTATATTATTCAACCGCTAATTGATTAACATTTTTAAAACAATGCATTCGCCTGAAATATTAGTTGCATATTCATTTACATATAACATATTCACTATGATTATATAAAATCACAGCATATCTCTCTTAGGGTCTAACTAGAAAACAACGGACTACCCTTCAGAAACAAAAAAGCCACGTAGATACGTGGCCTTTAATTTACGGTGACTGAATAAAGTCATGTAGAGAAGAGTCTAAACAACACCTTCAGAGATTAGGCTGTGTTTATTCAGCAAGCGGTACATCGTCGCTCGTGATACACCGAGCTCCTTAGCCGCCAATGAAACCTGACCACCGTAAGATTCCAATACAATCAGTAACGCATCGCGCTCTGAGCGCTCTCGAATACTCTTCAAGCTTCGGCGTTCATCATTCTGTTTTGGTAAATCCAGTTGGTGATCCTCAATGATCACAGCATCAGACATCAACACAACACGCTTAATCTGATTCATCAGCTCACGCACATTTCCAGGCCAATGGTATCGATTCATCGAACGGATAGCATCGTCTGAGAAGCTCTTCGCTTGAGCATTAAACTCTTTCGAGTACTCACGCAGAAAATGATTCGCCAGTACTGAAATATCGCTCACACGTTCTTTTAAGCTTGGAACATGAATACGCAGAACATTGATATAGTGATAAAGCTCTTCATTGAAGTCGCCCTCGATCAACGCCTTCTCGATATCAGAGGAGTTCGCGGCCAGAATACGCACATCAACGGATTTAGGTCCATTCGCAGTTTCAATCTTACCTTCTTGTAGAAAGCGCAACAGGTTCAGTTGTTGATTGCGTGGCATCGCTAAAACATCATTAAGCAAGATGGTTCCGCCATCGGCTTCTTCCAACATACAAGGCGCAGTCGCTGACTGTGCTGATATGCCAAACACCTCGGCCTCTATTCTCATTTCAGACAAGGCACGACAGTTAACCGTTAAAAATGGTTTCTGTGCTCGCGACGAATTTTGATGAATCGAGCGTGCAATCGTCTCTTTACCAGCCCCACTCTCGCCATAAATCAAGATACTGACATCAGTCGGCCCAATACGCTTTACTTGGTCTCTCAAGCGCTTCACGGCCACAGAATCGCCTAGCAGTCCCATGTTGTTATTGATGCCGTAGTTTGGCCATACCTTCTGCTCAAGCTTAAGCATACCCAGTTGGTGACCAATGGTACTCAGCAATTGAGCATCTGGGATAGGTGCCGTGAAAAAGTCGATACAGAAGTTGACGATAAACTGGCAGATCGTATCAGAGCTTAATTGAGATTCACGGATAAAGGCGAGCCATCTCACCTGCTTGTTATTGCTCACAAGGTTAGCAATACCGTTGAGACTGAACTCATCATGACTAAGATCGACAATACCAATACATGGGCCAATATCAGCAATCAAGGCATCGGCTTTTCGTAAATCTGCACACTGGGTACACTGCCAACCCACTTGTTCTAACACTGATAACCAGGGTTCGTACGCACCACCAACGACGATAAGAGAACCTGGTAAGGAATCCATCTTAAATTGAGTTCCCATCCTTCTTCCTTATTCTATTTTTATTTAAATCAGACTAATACGAGTCACTGCTTCATCGTTCGACAAAATGCCGCGAGAGCGTATTCAGCGCAGAGACGTATAGTAGTGAGACTATCTTAGATTTTATGTCTCAATAGTAAGACTATGTCAGAAATAACGATTTTTCGAATCAAGAGTGCGGTACAGACTAGGTTTTGAAGCCCCAAAACAGAAAAAGCCACCCGAAGGTGGCTTTTTAATTACATAGGCTGTTACGCCCTATAAACGAGAATTACGCCTGTGGACGCATTGCCGGGAACAAGATCACGTCACGGATTGTGTGCGTGTTTGTAAATAGCATTGCTAGACGGTCGATACCGATACCTTGACCCGCTGTTGGCGGTAGGCCGTGCTCTAGTGCAGTAATGTAGTCTGCATCGTAGTACATCGCTTCGTCATCACCCGCGTCTTTCGCGTTAACTTGCGCTTTGAAACGCTCGTCTTGGTCTTGTGCATCGTTAAGCTCAGAGAAACCATTCGCAACTTCACGGCCACCGATGAAGAACTCAAAACGGTCTGTGAAGAACGGGTTGTCATCGCTACGACGAGCTAGAGGAGAGATGTCCGCTGGGTAGCCAGTGATGAACGTTGGTTGAATTAGCTGAGGCTCAGCCGTTTCACCAAAGATCTCTTCTAGAAGCTGACCACATGTCCAGAACGTTTCTACGTCTACGTGTACAGATTTTGCGATAGCAACCATCTTTTCACGGTCTTGTAGGTCTGCTTCTGTTAGCGCTTGAATCTCAGCGTGCTCAGGGTTGTAGTGTTTGATTGCATCGAACATGCTCATGCGAGCGTAAGTGCCACCGAACTCAACCATTTCGTCACCGTAAGGCATAGAAGTAGAACCAAGAACGTCCATTGCTGCCGTGCTTAGCATCTCTTCTGTCAGATCCATAAGGTCTTTGTAGTCAGAGTACGCTTGGTAGAATTCCATCATTGTGAATTCTGGGTTGTGACGTGGAGATAGACCTTCGTTACGGAAGTTACGGTTGATCTCGAATACACGGTCAAAACCACCCACCACTAGACGCTTAAGGTAAAGCTCTGGTGCAACACGTAGGTACATGTCGATGTCTAGTGCATTGTGATGAGTGATGAACGGACGTGCAGTTGCGCCACCCGGGATCACGTGCATCATTGGCGTTTCAACTTCTAGGTAGCCTTTCGCGCTCATGAAGTTACGGATTGAAGATACAAGCTTAGAACGCACGATGAATGCATTACGAGAATCTTCGTTCACGATTAGGTCAACGTAACGCTGACGGTAACGCATCTCTTGGTCAGTTAGACCGTGGAACTTCTCTGGTAGAGGACGAAGTGCTTTAGTCAGCAATTCAAACTCTTCCATGTTCACGTAAAGGTCGCCTTTACCTGATTTGTGAAGCGCACCTTTAACACCGATGATGTCACCGATATCTAGGCCTTGGTACTTCTCTTTCAGTACTTTTTGAACGTCTTTCGCTGCGTATGCTTGGATACGACCAGAAGTTTCTTGAATCGCAAGGAATGGACCACGCTTCGCCATAACACGACCAGCGATCGCAACGATGTGGTTAAGCTCTTCTAGCTCTTCCTTAGTCTTCTCACCGAATTCCGCTTGAAGATCGCCAGCTAGGTGCTCACGACGGAAGTCATTTGGGTGACCGTTAGCTTTGCAGTTTTGGCGGATGTGATCCAGCTTGCTGCGGCGCTCAGCGATTAGTTTGTTCTCTTCAGGTGAAGAAGCTTCTTGTGCGTTTTCGTTTTGAACAGCATCAGTCATTAGAGATGTACCCTGCTTTTAAAATTTGGACCGCTATATTTTTGTAAATATAGGCATTTTTACCAATATTATTGGTAAAGCTTAATAGTTGATAAAGCTTACAGACCTGATTTCAGGCTAGCTTCAATAAACTTGTCTAAGTCACCGTCAAGAACCGCTTGAGTATTACGGTTTTCGATGCCGGTGCGTAAATCTTTGATACGAGAATCATCCAGCACGTAAGAGCGGATTTGACTGCCCCAACCGATGTCTGATTTCGTCTCTTCGCTCGCTTGTTTTTCAGCATTTTGTTTTTGAATCTCAAGTTCAAAAAGCTTAGCACGTAGCTGCTTCATCGCTTGATCTTTGTTCTTATGCTGCGAACGGTCATTCTGACACTGAACCACAGTGTTAGTCGGAACGTGAGTAATACGTACCGCTGATTCCGTGGTGTTTACGTGCTGACCACCAGCGCCAGAGGCACGGTATACGTCAATACGTAGGTCAGAAGGATTAATGTCGATCGTAATGTTGTCATCAATCTCAGGATAGATAAACGCAGATGCAAATGAAGTATGACGACGACCACTTGAATCAAATGGTGACTTACGAACTAGACGGTGAACACCAGTCTCTGTGCGTAACCAACCGTAAGCATACTCACCAGAAATACGTACCGTTGCGCCTTTAAGGCCAGCAACATCACCATCCGACACTTCGATAACTTCAGTCTTGAAGCCTTTCGAATCTGCCCAACGTAAGTACATGCGCAACATCATTGAAGTCCAGTCTTGAGCTTCTGTACCGCCCGAACCTGACTGTAAATCGATGTAGCAATCTGATGCATCGTGATCACCAGAGAACATACGACGGAATTCCAGCTTCTCTAGCTTAGCTTCAAGCTCGGCCAGTTCTGGTTCAATTTCATCGAACGTTTCTTGATCTTCTTCTTCAACCGCAAGCTCTAATAGGCCATCAACATCCTCAACACCTTGGTCAAGTTGGTCGATCGTTTCTACTACCGCTTCCAATGCAGAACGTTCTTTACCTAGCGCTTGAGCACGCTCAGGTTCGTTCCATACATCCGGTTGTTCTAATTCTGCGTTTACTTCTTCTAGACGCTCTTTCTTAGCGTCATAGTCAAAGATACCCCCTCAGGATATTTGTGCGCTCAGACACATCCTGCAGACGGTTTTTTATAGGATTGATTTCAAACATTTTAGCTCATCATTTATGAGTAGAATTTAACCGAAGAATTGTACTCAAAAGTGTGACGGAGATACAGAATTTTTTAGAGTGGTGAACCAAGATTCAACAACTTAATGGGATATAAAATTGACAGGCATAAAAAACACGTAAATTTTGTAAGGGCAGGAAGGAAAACAAGCCCTGTTTTTGAACAGAGCTTGTTGAATTTGGCACTATATGATGAGCATTATTGAGCCCAAAATCACTATTTGGCTTCGATATGATCAATCATCAGCTGCAACGATTGGTTGCCGCGAAATTCGTTGATATCGAGCTTAAATGCAAGATGAACGGTTTTTACTGATGCATCAGGCCAGCGACGTAGGTCGACGTTAAAGGCAATACCGTCAATCATCACATTGGTTGGGTGGCCTTTGTAGAGCGGCTCAAGCATCAGCTTAAGGTGCTTTTCACCCACCAGCTTTTGGTGCAGCACTTTAAACTCACCATCGAAGATTGGCTCAGGGAAAGCTTGTCCCCACGGGCCACCTGAACGCAGCGTTTCAGCGGTGTGCATCGAGAACTCTTCTGGTAACAGCTCACCATCAGACAAGATAATGCCCTTCAGTGCTGTTTCTCCAAGTTCATTCTTCACCACATCATTGAACAGCTTGCTGAAGCGTTCAAAGTCCTTTTCCATGATGGTTAAACCAGCCGCCATTGCGTGGCCACCAAATTTAAGAATCAAGCCAGGGTTTTGAGTATCAATTCGGTCCAATGCATCACGCATGTGCAGACCCGGAATTGAACGACATGAACCTTTGATACTGCCTTCGCCGCCATCTGCAAACGCAATCACTGGGCGGTGGTATTTGTCTTTGATACGCGAAGCCAAAATACCAATCACACCTTGGTGCCAATCACGTTGGAATAGTGCCAAGCCAGAAGGTAGGTCGTCTTTACCAAATTCAAGGCGCTCACAAAAAGCCATCGCTTCTTGCTTCATGCCCTCTTCGATCTCTTTACGTGTTTGGTTCAAGCCATCTAACTCACTCGCCATTCGACGAGCCGCATGGATGTTGTTACTCATTAGCAGCTCAACACCAAAAGACATGTCGTCTAATCGACCAGCTGCATTGATACGAGGACCAAGAGCAAAGCCAAAGTCAGACGCCACCAAACGCTTAGCGTCTCGCTTAGCAATTTCGATCAAGGCTTGAATGCCCGGACGAGCTTTACCCGCACGAATACGTTGCAAACCTTGATGAACTAAAATTCGGTTGTTTTCATCGAGTGGAACCACGTCGGCAACCGTACCCAGCGCCACAAGGTCAATCAGTTCCATCAACTTAGGTTCTGTCATGCCGCGCTCTGCAAACCAACCCAATTTACGCATGTGAACACACAATGCCATCATCAGGTAAAAAGCGACACCAACCCCCGCTAGGGCTTTCGAAGGAAAAGCACAACTTTCAAGGTTTGGGTTAACCATAGCATCGACCATTGGCAGTTCATTGCCCGGCAAGTGATGATCGGTAACCAGAACCTCTAGCCCTTTCTCTTTAGCAAAGCGAACACCTTCAATTGAAGATACACCGTTGTCGACCGTCATGATCACTTCAGCACCAAGCTCGATTGCCTGTTCAACAACCTCAGGGCTCAAGCCATAACCATCTTCAAAACGGTTTGGTACCAGATAGTCGACGTTAGAGCTGCCGAGCATACGTAACGCTAAAACAGACAGCGCCGAGCTGGTCGCGCCATCGGCATCAAAGTCACCAACAATGATGATGCGTTTTTGCTGCTGAATAGCTTTGAACAACAGCTCAACCGCAGCATCAATGCCGCCCAGTTTTTGATAAGAGTGCAAGCCTTTCGCTGCTGTCTCTAGTTGGTCGGCACTGTCGATTCCACGACTCACATAAATGCGCTTTAACAAGTCAGGTAAGTGAGCAGGTAAGACTGAAATGTCGACCTCAGGACGGCGTTGGATCTCTATCATATAAAAATGGGCCCGATATCAATCAGGCCACTCCTTAAATCAAAAACATGGGGGATAAATTGGCAATACAGAAAACGAGATTATTGCTCTAAACGTTGAAGAAGTTGTGCTGGCGGTAAGTAACCACTCACCAACTCACCACTTGCTAGCACGATAGCCGGTGTTCCATTGATGCCAAGCTCACGACCCAGTTGGTATTGTTTAGCAATGATCTGCTTTTGCTCTGCTAGGTCTTTACCAGACGCTGGCATTTGACGGTTTACTTTAGCGTCATGCATCGCTGTTTTTGGATCATCTGACGCCCAGATTGCTGCCATTTGATCGGCAACTTGCCCTGTCGCACCTTGGCGTGGGTAAGCCATGTAACGAACGGTGATACCCAAATCGTTGTAGCCTTGCATTTGGCTGTGCAGACGAACACAGTAGCCGCACGTAATGTCAGTAAATACCGTCACAACATACTTTTCGTTATCGGCTTTGTATTCAATAACCGTATCCGACATCGCTGCCACTTTTTCAGCATTCAGCGGAGCTTGACGCTCAGCCAAAACATCACTGAACTTTCCGTTTTCATCCAAAGAGTAAAGTGTACCGGCTAGAAAGTGATCGCCCTCTGGAGAAGAAAAGATAATGCCGCTGTTGGTTTGAACTTCTAAAAGACCATCGATATCCGAAGGCACAATCTTATCGACCTTAATACCGATTTTTTCAAAACGCTTAGTTAACGCAGCTGTATCAATAGCTTGAGCTGGAGCAGCTTCTACGGCTGTTGATGTTGTTTCTACTTTCGCTTCTGATGCATTACATGCAGTAATCATAAGAGGAAGCGCTAGTAGAGGAAGACGGCGTAATACGCTCATTAAGTTCACCTTAAAAATAAATGGATTTAAGCACGTGGGTGATGCTGCGCGTGAATTTGCTTCAGCCTTTCAGTCGCCACGTGAGTATAAATTTGGGTTGTCGATAAGTCACTATGCCCAAGTAACATCTGTACGACCCTGAGATCTGCGCCATAGTTCAGTAAATGCGTCGCAAAAGCGTGTCTCAATACGTGTGGTGACAACAGCTCTGTATCGATCCCAGCGACGACCGAGTAGTGCTTAATACGATACCAGAACGTCTGACGGGTCATTTGCTTGGCGCGTTTACTCGGAAAAACCACATCAGAACTGTTTTCGCCAAGTAGATGTGGACGACCTTGTTCAATAAAAGTCTCTATCCAATCCACCGCATTTTCGCCCATTGGTACTAAGCGCTCTTTGCCACCCTTACCAATAACACGCACCACGCCCTGTCTTAGGCTGATGTTTTCCATCGTCAAGCTAACCAGTTCTGTCACACGCAAACCGGTTGCATAGAGTAACTCAAGCATCGCCTTATCGCGAAGCTCAATCGGATCGTTCGGATCTGGCGCATCGAGCAAAGCATCAACCTGCTCTTCACTCAAATCTTTCGGCAAGCGTTGCGGCAGCTTCGGGCTGATCAACAAGGCACTTGGATCATCGCCTCTGATTTTCTCGCGGTGCAAATATTGGAACAAGCGACGAATCGCCGACAACATACGGGCACGAGAGGTCTGCTTAAAATCGGCGTCGGCTAACCAGCCTTGATAATCCTGTAAACCTGAAAGGCTAATGAAGTCGAGGCGGTAATTGTTCTTTTCCATCCACGCTAATAACTTGGACAAATCGGTACGGTACGAGACAAGCGTATTCTCCGATAATCCTCGCTCCATCCACATAGCATCTAAAAACTGCTCAACGAGACCGTGGTCTGCGCTCTGCCCTTGAGGCGACTGCATAGTGTTACTCACAATATTGGAAACTGTTTTGAGAGTATGCCAGAGCAAATATGAATGCCATAAAAATTACGACTTGAGCGGATAATCGCTGCAATCGAAGTCGATTTATGGTTAGAATTCGCCATCTGAAATTAAAATCGAACGTTTGCTATGAAAATTGGATTATTTTACGGCTCAACCACCTGCTACACAGAAATGGCAGCAGAGAAAATTCGCGGCATTATTGGTGAAGACCTAGTTGATATCCATAACGTGAAAGAAAGCCCTCTTTCATTGATGGCGGACTACGACCTTTTATTGCTGGGCATCTCGACTTGGGACTTCGGTGAAATCCAAGAAGATTGGAATGAACTGTGGGAAGACATCGCAACCACGCCTATGAAAGGCAAGGTTGTGGCTCTGTTTGGTTTGGGTGACCAAGAAGGCTACGGCGAATGGTTCCTAGATGCGATGGGTCTATTGCATGATGAACTGAAAACCGCGGGTGCAGAGTTTGTTGGCTTCTGGCCAAACGATGACAGCTACGAGTTCGAAGCGTCTAAAGCGTTAACCGAAGACAAATCTCAATTCGTTGGTTTGGCGCTTGATGAAGATTCACAATACGAGCTAAGCGACGACCGTATCGCAAGCTGGGTTGAGCAAGTACTGGTTGAGTACAGCGAAAAGCTATAACCAAACAGAAGTACTCCCGGCTAAGTAGCTAACCAAGTAACTAGCTGGATATAAAAAGACCACAGAATACAAAAAGGCCTCATTACTGCGAAGTAATGAGGCCTTTTCTATTTCATCTCGAAGGACAATCTAATCTCAACGGAAGATTAAACAGTCTCTTCAGCCATCTCTTGTTCTGTTGACTTGCCAACAAAGAACATACAGATGATTGCAGCCGTTGTTGGAAGCAACCAACCCATACCGATCTCAAACAGTGGCAGCATCTTAAGTGCAGACACGTCTACACCCGCTACTTTAGCGCCATCAATAAGAGCAAACAGCAGTGACACTAATACCACTACGCGGTAAGCCGCTTTTGGATTAGGGAAACGGCTACGTAAGAATGTCAGAGCAACCAACGCGATAGCGACTGGGTACAGTGCAAACAGTACTGGAACAGACAGAGAAATCAGTTGAGAAAGACCAACGTTCGCAACGGTTGCACAAGCTACACCATTGATGATTACCCAAGTCTTGTAAGACAGAGGCGTTAGCGAGCTGAAGTAATCAGAACATGCTGACACAAGGCCAATCGCCGTAGTTAGACATGCTAATAGTACGATCACAGAAAGCACTAGCTGACCAGAAGGACCAAACAACGATTGAACGTATAGGCTTAAAATAGCACCGCCATTGTCTGCACCAGCTGCGACTGTTGCACTTGTTGCACCTAGGAAAAATAGAGAGATGTAAACAAACGCCAGACCCGCTGCGGCAATACAACCCGCGCTAATTAGGTACTTAGTCGTCGCTGCACGGTCAGTAATGCCCTTGCTACGAATCGCATCAACAATCAGCATACCAAACATCAAAGAAGCAAAAGTATCCATGGTGTTGTAGCCTTCAAGGAAACCTTTGGTTAGTGGTTGAGTGATGTACTCACCGTGAGCCGCAAGAATATCGCCTTGAGGGTTAACGAATACAGCAATCGCCAGCACAACCAAACCAACGAACAGTGCAGGTGTTAGCACCTTACCAATGACGTCAATAAGCTTACCTTGCGACCATGAGAAGAACATCGCTACTGCAAAAAATGCAATCGAAAAGAGAGTTAGGTGAGCTTGAGAGGCATCGATGAAGAACGGTTTCACCGCCATCTCATAGGCAACAAGGCCAGTACGCGGTGCAGCAAATGCAGGACCGATAATGATAAAGATCAGTACAGCCATGATGGTTGCTGCTTTCTTAGGAAGATCTTTAGTTAAGTGACCCCAAGAGCCACCAGCCACTGCGACCGCGACGATAGTGATTAACGGCAGACCAACGGCAGTCAGCAGAAAACCAGACATCGCTGGAAGGAAGTGATCACCGGCTAATTGGCCAGCTAGAGGTGGGAAGATAATGTTACCCGCACCCAAGAAAAACGCAAAAAGCATAAAGCCCAATGCCATTATATCTGTTAGTTTTAGACTCTGTTTCACAGATAATCCTTAATTATATTTATGAATTTATGTTGTGCTTACATGAATGTTACAGCTCAAAGCTGCCAATCAATCTATAAAATAGTCGCGCATAATGACGAAACAACTGGCTAGCTGCAAGTCACCACACAAAAACACCATATAAATTTGCATATGAGAACAAAAAGCAGTGGATTCCACTAGCTATAGAAAAATAGCCACAATTATAAACTAACCATAATGCACAACAATATTCTTCCAAGCAGAACATTGATTCATACAAGCGGTTAACATTAGAGCTAATCACTTAAAATATCTCGATACTCAGAACATTAATGAAAGACAAAACAGTGCAAACTAAAAGCTTCAATTTTAAGCAATTCTCAATTTACGGCGGGAAAAGCGGTATGCCAGTCAGTACCGATGGCGTATTACTTGGCGCTTGGGTAAGCCTGCCACAAAGATCATGTGTACTCGATATTGGAACCGGGACAGGTCTGCTGGCTTTGATGGCTGCGCAGCGTTTTGAAGATGCTTCAATCTCTGCGATAGATATTGATCAACACGCTATTGATGCTGCCACTGTCAATATTGAGCAGTCGCCTTGGCAAAATCGTATCTCCCTTGATCACGGCAGCGTGTTAACAACCGACTTTCCACAAAGGTTTGATGCGATCATCTGTAACCCGCCCTACTTCAACTCTGGAGAACAGGCGCAGCAAAGCCAAAGAGCCACCGCCAGGCACACCGACAGCTTGGATCATTTAGCGCTTGCCCAGCGTTGTTTCGAGATAACAACCGACGCCGCGACTGCCAGTTTCATCCTACCGACGCCTGAGGGGGAAGGTTTTATCAAGCTTGCCGAGCAATGTGGTTGGTATCTAGCAAAACGCCTTGATGTAAAAACAACAGATAAAAAGCCAGCTAGCCGAATTTTATTCGAGTTATCTAAAGATCCTGCTTGCGAGCAAGATTTGCAGCGCGAATCGCTTACAATTCACCATCAAGGTGGTTATAGCGAAGCATTTATTGCGCTCACTAAAGATTTTTATCTCAAGATGTAGCAAATACCATGTGATCCTAATCACTAATGCTTCTATAATGTCCGACTACTCTTTTTTATCGTCTGCTTTTTGAGGCAGAAACATTTATTGCTTGTGGAGAAACAACAGTGATCAGAACCTTTGCAGAACTCGATCTAAACCAAGAGCTGCTTAAAGCAATTGACGAAATGGGCTACGAACGTCCAACACAGATACAAGCTGAAGCAATCCCACAAGCGTTAGATGGAAGAGACGTTTTGGCTTCTGCGCCAACAGGTACTGGTAAAACAGCATCATTTGTATTGCCAGCACTGCAATACCTACTGGATTTCCCACGTAAGAAATCTGGCCCTGCACGTATGCTTATCCTGACGCCAACGCGTGAGCTAGCAATGCAGATCACCGAACAAGCACGTGAGCTTGCTAAATACACCAGCCTAAATATCTTCACGATCACGGGCGGTGTGATGTACCAAGAGCACGCAGATATCTTAAGTACCACTCAAGATATCGTAGTAGCAACACCTGGCCGTTTGATGGAATACATTGAAGGCGAGCGTTTTGACTGTCGTGCGATTGAATGGCTGGTTCTAGATGAAGCCGACCGCATGCTAGACATGGGCTTTGGTCCTGTTGTTGACCGTCTGTCTGCAGAGTGTCGCTGGCGTAAACAAACTTTACTGTTCTCAGCAACGCTAGAAGGTAAAGGCATTGAAGGCTTCACTGAAGATCTACTGAAAAACCCAGCGGAGATCGATGCGAAATCATCACTTCGTGAGCGTAAGAAGATCACTCAGTGGTACCACCGTGCAGACACAGCAGAGCACAAGCTGAACATCCTAAAGCACGTCATCACAGAGCAAGCTGAGCGCAGCATCGTATTCTTGAAGACGCGTGATCGTCTAGGTGATCTACGAGCTCAACTTGAAAGCGCGCAAATTCCATGTGCGTGGATCCAAGGTGAAATGCCTCAAGATCGTCGTAACAACGCGATTGCTCGTTTCCGTGACGGCTCTGTAAACGTACTACTAGCGACTGACGTTGCTGCTCGTGGTATCGACCTTCCAGACGTAAGCCACGTAATCAACTACGACATGCCACGTACTGCTGACGTATACCTACACCGTATTGGCCGTACTGCTCGTGCTGGTAAAAAAGGTAACGCGGTTTCTATCATTGAAGCGCACGATCAACTAATGATTGAGCGTGTGGCTCGTTACACAGACGAACCAATCAAAGAACGCTTTATTGAAGGCATGCGCCCTACGCATAAGAAAGCGGCCGTGACTAAGAAGAAGAAGCCGAAGAAAGAAGATAAGAAAGCGGTAGAGAAACAAAAAATCGCGAAGAAGAAAAAAATCGCGAAGAAAAAGAAAGCAGCAAAGAAGAAGTAATCTACCAGCTTCAACGATTCAATAAAAAAGCCCCATGCAGTTCGCTGCATGGGGCTTTTCTCTATCTGGTCTGTTATCAGGCTAAAACCGAGAGCTACTCGTTAGCCAAGGACTACTAGTTTTGCTCTTCGCGCTTAAAGACAAGCTCTTTCGCGTTCGACTCTTCTTCAACGAAGTAGTAGCCCGCCGTATCAAACTGGGTCAGCGCCTCAACCGAGTCGATCTTGTTCTCGATGATGTAGCGAGCCATCATGCCACGCGCTTTCTTCGCGTAGAAACTGATCACCTTGTACTGACCGTTCTTGCAGTCTTTGAATACAGGGGTAATCACTTGGCCATCCAAGTTCTTCGGCTTCACGGCTTTAAAGTATTCGTTAGACGCCAAGTTGATCAACACATTGTCGCCTTGAGCATTCAACGCTTCATTCAGCTTGTCTGTGATGATGTTGCCCCAGAACTGGTACAAGTTAGTACCACGAGCATTGGCTAAGCGTGTACCCATCTCTAGGCGGTATGGCTGCATCAAATCTAATGGCTTAAGCAAGCCATATAACCCAGAAAGCATGCGCAGGTGGTCTTGTGCGTAGTCAAAATCTTCATCCGATAGCGTTTCAGCGTCTAGGCCAGTGTATACATCGCCTTTAAAGGCTAGGATTGCTTGGCGTGCGTTGTCTTGGGTAAAGGTCTCGCTCCACTGCTCAAAGCGCGCTACGTTCAACCCTGCGATTTTATCGCTGACTTTCATCAGTGCAGAAATATCGACTGGCGTCAGTTTGCGGCACTCTTCAATCAGCTCAGCAGAGTGTTCAACAAACTCAGGCTGACTAAAGCGTTCCGTCGCTAATGGTGATTCGTAATCAAGTGTTTTGGCTGGAGAAACGACAACTAACATAACTTTACCCTAATCGGTTATCTAACTGGATGCTGCTAGAGTATAGAAAAAACATCAACTTGTCTTTATGACTCTTCCTATTACTTCGATAGGGAGAATGAGCTTCGATAGACAGAATGAGACAAATGACAGGCAAACAAAAAGGCTAAGGTCGAAACCTTAGCCTTTCTAATCACTTTAGGATGAGCCGTTTATCGCTCCAACAAGATTACTTCTTGTTGTTGTCCCAAATACCGTCTTCCAGCTGAGACTTAAGCTCTGGGAAGTCATTCGAATCGAATGTTGGTACTTTACCCGCGTCTAGTTGGCGGTTGTAGTCTTTCGCTAGCTTAATCACGATACCTGATAGCAGGATAATCGCCACCAAGTTAACAATCGCCATTAGGCCCATCGATACGTCAGCCAGTGCCCATACCGTTGGTAACGTCGCTAGAGAACCGAACATAACCATACCCAGAACAACGATACGGAACAGCACTAGGCCCTTCTTGTTGTTGTGCTCAAGGAAGATAAGGTTCGTTTCAGCGTACGAGTAGTTTGCAATGATTGAAGTGAAAGCGAAGAAGAAAATCGCTACCGCTACAAAAATGCCGCCCCATTCGCCCACTTGTGCTGTTAGTGCACGTTGCGTTAGTTCGATACCCGTTACTTCACCGTGTGGTACATACTCACCAGACATCAGGATGATTGCGACTGTTGCTGAACAGATAACAATGGTATCCATGAACACGCCTAGCATTTGCACGTAACCTTGTGATGCTGGGTGCGGTGGGTAAGGCGTAGCAGAAGCTGCTGCGTTTGGCGCAGAACCCATACCCGCTTCGTTCGAGAACAAACCACGTTTGATGCCGTTAATCATCGCTTGTGCGATTGCGTAACCTAGGCCACCCGCTGCTGCTTCTTGCAGACCGAATGCACTCTTGAAGATAAGAGCCAGTACTTCAGGCACTTTCTCGATGTTCGCGAACATCACGTACATAGCGATCGCTAGGTAAGCCAATGCCATGATTGGAACGATGATTTCTGCTGTGCGTGCAATCTTACGGATACCACCGAAGATAACGAACGCAGAGATGATTACGATACCAACACCAACGTAGCTACGCTCAAGGTCGAATGCCGTATTCATTGCGCTTGCAATCGCGTTCGCTTGAACCGCGTTGAATACAAGACCAAATGCAATGATGAGGAAGATAGAGAATAGAACCCCCATCCAACGCATGCCTAGGCCTTTCTCCATGTAGTATGCAGGGCCGCCGCGGTAGTTACCGTCGTTATCACGCGTTTTGTATAGCTGTGCCAGTGTGCTTTCTGCAAACGATGTTGCCATACCTAGCATTGCGATTAGCCACATCCAGAAGATAGCACCAGGGCCACCAGCGGTTAGTGCTACAGCAACACCTGCCATGTTACCCGTACCTACACGGGCAGCGAGACTAGTACAAAGAGCTTGGAAAGAAGAGATACCAGCACTGTCTGCTTTACGGCTGTTTCTAAGAACAGAGAACATGTGGCCGAAATGGCGGAATTGAATGAAGCCTAGTCGTACAGTGAAGTAGATACCCACACCAACCAGTAAGTAAACTAAGATAGATCCCCAAAGGAGATCGTTCATCAAATTGATTAAGTCTGTCACGTGAACCTCGTAATTGAGTTTAAGCACCGATCATGCTTCCTAGCCTTCCTCTTAATCGCCTATGCCTCTGTCAATGTTGTGTCGGCACTCTTGTTATATTCTTGCGGCGATTGAGACTGTAAATGTCGCTTCATGCATCCATTTTACGTATCAGTGTATTTTTTGACGGGCGGATAATGCAGCGAGACGGCCTAAAAATCAATATGCAAATACACTTATATTAAAATGACATTTCACTAATAACACACCTTTTGTTAACACAACTTTCAACAATGCAGCCCAATAAAAGTCACATTATCGGGACATAATATCAACAACAGCCACGGCACTACCCCAACAAGAACACCATCCTATAAAAATGACGTCAGCCTAGGTTTTACAAGGTATAGTGAAGATCTTCGTTTTTTTCTAGGCCAATGAGATCCCTATACCGCACGGTACCATGTGCACTTCAATGCATTGTAGTCAAAACGCTATTCCATTCGCACAATGAATTAACATTCAATAACCCCCAATTTAATCGTTTACTTAGGTTTGTTTGCCTGTTTTTTATACATAATAATTCTCACAATGTGTGAGCATGCATAAGAAAATAGAACAAAAGCTTCATGGATTTGAAACAAATGAGAAACAAATCAAAGTTATTGTGAACCTAAATATGATATTTATTGGTTCGTAAGAACTAGTCCCACGGAAGGAGATATGGCTTATGGATAGCTTTCAATTCGATGAAGTATCAGAACTAGAAATGCCTCGTGTAACTCAAAAATCACGCTCGAAACCACTCAAGCGTAAGTGGCGTGAAATCGAAGCCATCAACGATCGTAGGCAGCTTGAGAAAGAGCTGAGAGAGATGAACCTAGGTCTTGATTTTAGCCTTGACGATATAAAACTTTAATCAGCACGATAAGAAATCAGATAGCAAAAGGCACCTATATAGGTGCCTTTTTTATTTTTTGAGGTAGTTAATCCGCTCAAAGCGCCATTTGGAAACCAACCCTCTAATATAGAGGACACCTAAAATAGGTGCACCTCAACATTACAACGGGCTAAACACACTCTTGTTCATTTTGTCGAACCCGAGCCGCGAGTTGGCGATATTGATCGGCGATGGTCTCTCCAAAAACAGGGTCATCTTCCGGTTGAAGCCATTGAGACTCCACTTCTTGCCAATCTTTCACCGTGAACGCCTCAACAATCATGGGTAGCACATGCTTCTCTTCATATTCCATGTGCTTTCGCTGAGCCTTAACAAACGCTTCAAGCTGCTCAATAAAGACTTGCTGAGGAACCACCGCATCTTGAAGGATCATATCGACCAAACCTAAAAAGTCCGCCGTTTTCTCAGAAAGCAATTGATGCTCTAACTCCAAGTCTTCAATCGCTTGCTCGCTGCCATATTGCTTAAGATAGTAGCGATAAATGACGTCTTCTTTAGGGTGATGCACTTTGTCTGAATGGTTCATAAGGTAATGAACCACCTCTGCGATCAGGCTATAGTTTATTTCTCGCTCCTGTTTCAGAAACTCTAACTTACTGTTGAGTATCGCGAGTAAACGAGCCATATAGCCATGCTCTCGTCTTATCCTTTCAATCATCATAGTATTGCACTCCATTACACCTACTATTTATAAGTGTATACGAATATGCTGATTTATGATTTGACCCTGCTCAGAAAACCACCAACCTACACTTCTGTTGGTAAACGCCAGTCAATAGGTTGTTGATCCATAGAAGAAAGCAGCTTGTTGGTTGTAGAGAAATGCTGACAACCGAAGAATCCACGGCGTGCCGATAATGGCGATGGGTGAGGTGCAACCAACACATGATGCTTGTCGTCATCAATCGCTTGACCTTTCTTCTGGGCGTGTGCGCCCCACAACAAAAAGATGATCGGTTCAGAGCGCTGATTGAGCTCAGCAATAATGGCATCGGTAAAGGTTTCCCAGCCACACTTAGCATGTGAGTGTGCTTTTGCCTCTTCGACTGTAAGGACTGTGTTCAACATCAACACCCCTTGCGATGCCCAAGAATCGAGATAACCATGACTAGGAATCTCAAAGCCCTCTATATCTTGTGCAAGCTCTTTGTACATATTGCGTAGAGAAGGTGGGATTTTCACACCAGGAAGCACTGAGAATGCTAAGCCGTGAGCTTGGTTAGCACCGTGATAAGGATCTTGCCCTAAGATAACCACTCGCACGGATTCGAAAGGCGTCATATCAAAGGCACTGAACACCTGTTCTTGTGGCGGGTAGACGGTTTTACCACTATTACGTTGCTGTTCAACAAACGCGAGGACACTCTGAAAGTACTCTTTATCACGTTCATCATTAATAATGGATTCCCAAGTCTTTGGTGCGCTCATCGTTTTACTTCCCAATCATCAAGGTTTCTAGCGGCTTTCGCCAGACAAAAAAATAGCTGTATCGGCTAACTGTCCTAAATAAGGCTCTAGTTATACCTCATACAGCTATCAATAAACATGATGTGTAGGGTTCACTTGTTGATGAATCATAATAATCAGTTCAAGTTGTGCTTATCTCGATTAACCACTTTTCTGCTGTGTACGATGGTGGCCGTGGTTATGCACGTGACGGTTTGGTGTAGGTAAACGGCGTGCGACAGCAATAGTTGAAGTTTGGGTGATTGAATACATAAAGGCACCTCCTCTAAGACATCGTGAACTACATATTCACTTTAATACTATGAAAGAAAGGTGCCAATTTTTAGAAATAGACGGAAATAAATTTCCCCCTCTATTATTACGCTTGTTCGCTCGCTAGCGTTGCTGAGCGATGAAACATTCTAAGTTGTTGAATTTCCTCTTTCCAGATCGTCGAATCAATGGTTTCCAAGATAAGAGGGATACCATTAAAGCGAGAATCAGAGGCAATATACTCAAAACAATCCCAGCCAATTTCGCCTTTTCCTAAAGAATGGTGTCGATCGACTCGGCTCGCGAACTCAGCTTTTGAATCATTGATGTGCATTGCTCTTAGATAGTGCATACCCACGATGCGGTCGAACTCAGCAAAAGTATGCTCACACGCCTCTTTTGTACGTAAGTCATAGCCAGCAGTAAACGTATGGCAGGTGTCTAAGCACACACCAACACGTGACTTATCTTCTACCTGTTCGATAATCTCTGCTAGATGTTCAAACTTCCAACCCAGATTAGTGCCCTGCCCAGACGTATTCTCGATCACTGCGATTACGTCAGGTACCGCTTGATGAGCTAGGTTGATCGATTCAGCGATCTTCGCCAAACATTCGCTTTCTGAGATTTTCTTTAAATGACTCCCAGGATGAAAATTCAAAAGCGTTAATCCAAGTTGATTACAACGCTCCATTTCATCAATAAAAGCCGCGCGTGATTTCTCTAGCTTCTCTTCTTCTGGTGCTCCTAGGTTAATAAGGTAGGAGTCATGAGGAAGAATGTGCTCAGCACCGAAGCCCAACATTTTGCAATTAGCTTTAAAGGCACTAATGGTTTTCGCTTCTAGCGGTTTTGCCGCCCACTGTCTCTGGTTCTTGGTAAACAGTGCAAACGCATTGGCACCTATTTCACGTGCACGCATAGGCGCCTGATCAACACCACCAGCAGCCGACACATGAGCGCCAATAAACTTAATATTTGTTTCCGGTTTTGAGGATGAATTATTGTTTGTCATTAAATCACTTTACACTTTCAGAATGCTTAATAAATAAAGGGTCGTATCGGTTGTAGTTCAATAAAAACACAACAAATGTAGTAAACTTACAACAAATATGACTGTTAAATATTTTTTATACTTTAAAATATTTTGTAATTACTTTGTTTTTAAAGGTTTTATTGATTTACCTCAATATAATCACCTTTGTAAAAATATGGTTTTTGGTTGTTTTTTGACTTAAATCAATGTTAACCTTACTAATATTAGGTATATATTACCCAGCTCAATAAAAATCGAAAGTTAACACCATAATCAAACCACATTCAGTGGACTAGGAGATAGTTATGATCCAAGGTATTCAAATTACTAAAGCAGCAAACGATGACCTACTAAACTCAATCTGGCTACTAGATAGCGAGAAGAATGAAGCTCGTTGTGTTGTTGCTACTGCAGGTTTCGAAGCTGACCAAGTTATCTCAGCTGCAGACCTAGGCGAGTACGAAAGCCGTGAAGTTGCAATCGAAGCAGCACCACGCATCGAAGGTGGCCAACACCTAAACGTTAACGTTCTTAAGCGTGAAACGCTAGAAGATGCAGTTGCTCACCCAGAGAACTACCCACAGCTAACTATCCGTGTATCGGGTTACGCTGTACGTTTCAACTCTCTAACAACTGAACAGCAACGTGACGTTATCGCACGTACGTTCACTGAGTCTCTATAATTTTTAGAGCTTAAATTAGAATACAAAAACGGCGCTCATTGAGCGCTAATGCCGTTCACTTAAG
>NZ_JBFRVF010000025.1:0-92952 GCF_041475025.1 Vibrio sp. 10N.222.49.C12
TGTGTATAAGAGACAGCCCAACAGGAGCCTTTCAAATCGTATTTTTCAATCAAATAGCTTTAGTTCAAGGAACAGGTGCAGAATCTTCAACACCTTTCCCTAAAACAAAAAGGGACTCAATGAGCCCCTTTAAAGTATTTTTCAAAGTAGTCGTTTGAAATTCTAGGAGAGCACGCGGAGCTTACGGATGTAAGTGAGCATGCTCGACAACGAAGTTCAAATTACTACGCAGAAAAATTAAGCGTAAACAGGTAGACGCTTACAGATTTCTAATACTTTTGCTTTAGTTGCTTCGATAACAGACTCATCACCCATGTTATCTAGGATGTCACAGATCCAACCTGCTAGCTCTTTCGCGTCTGCTTCTGAGAAACCGCGACGAGTGATAGAAGGAGAACCGATACGGATACCTGAAGTAACGAATGGGCTACGTGGGTCGTTTGGTACTGAGTTCTTGTTTACAGTGATGTTTGCTGCACCTAGTGCTGCATCTGCTTCTTTACCTGTGATGTCTTTGTTGATTAGGTCAACTAGGAACAGGTGGTTCTCTGTAGAACCTGAAACGATGTTGTAACCACGAGCTAGGAATTCAGCAACCATTGCTTTTGCGTTAGCAACAACGCGTGCTTGGTATTCTTTGAACTCTGGCTCTAGAGCTTCTTTGAACGCTACTGCTTTACCAGCGATAACGTGCATTAGAGGACCACCTTGGCCGCCTGGGAATACTGCTGAGTTCAGCTTCTTGTAAAGATCTTCGCCTTCGTTAGAAAGGATTAGACCACCACGAGGACCCGCAAGCGTTTTGTGCGTCGTTGTAGTTACTACGTGAGCGTGTGGCACTGGGTTCGGGTAAACGCCTGCAGCGATTAGACCTGCTACGTGAGCCATATCTACGAACAGGTAAGCACCTACTTTGTCAGCGATTTCACGCATGCGCTTCCAATCACAGATTTGAGAGTAAGCAGAGAAACCACCGATGATCATCTTAGGCTTGTTCTCGATAGCCAGCTTTTCCATCTCTTCGTAATCGATTTGACCCGCTTCATCGATACCGTAAGGGATGATGTTGTAAAGCTTACCAGAGAAGTTTACTGGAGAACCGTGAGTTAGGTGACCACCGTGTGCTAGGCTCATACCTAGAACCGTATCGCCTGCATTTAGTAGTGCCATGTATACAGCGTTATTTGCTTGAGAACCTGAGTGAGGCTGTACGTTTGCGTACTCTGCACCAAATAGTTCACATGCACGTTCAATTGCTAGAGTTTCAACTTTGTCTACGTACTCACAACCACCGTAGTAACGCTTGCCTGGGTAGCCTTCAGCGTATTTGTTTGTTAGCTGAGAACCTTGAGCTTCCATTACACGTGGGCTTGTGTAGTTTTCTGAAGCGATAAGTTCGATATGCTCTTCCTGACGAAGAGTTTCTTCTTGGATAGCTGCGAATAGATCCGCATCGTAATCAGCAATGTTCATGTCACGCTTAAGCATCTGTATCTCCTGACTCAGATTGTACTGAAAGTTTCAAAAAAACCACACAACGACCGAAAGCAAACGTTTCCGTCACCGTTTTGATGTGACGCATTCTACATAATTTGATCTAGGTCATAAAGAGCTAATTGCAATTTTATCATGCAGTTTTTTCATAATCACAAATAAGATTCATCATGGTTATTAAGCTTATCCAACCAAAGATGACGCTTACTGTCAATTTTACGATTTACACCCTGTAAAACGCAGATTACATAGGTTTACCTTAATTTTGCCCCTCTAGCTACCGAAAGCTAAGGTTTTTCTCTACTATGCACGCCTTTATTGGTTAGGTAATTATAAAAACGATGGAAAAACACTCACGTAAAGAAGATTGGGTAGCAATCCTCACTGGCACGTTTTTAGTGGCGTTAGGCGTCTTCTTTTTACAGTCAGCGAACCTGCTTACTGGTGGCACTACTGGCTTGGCTCTGCTTTTGAGTCAATTTATGCCGGTAACCTTTGGTATTTTGTACTTTATTGCTAATTGCCCATTCTACTTATTAGCATGGAAACGATTTGGCCGTCACTTCGCAATAAGCAGTGCCATCTCAGGGGCTTTAGTATCTGTGTTTGCCGATCATTTATACTTAGTTATCTCGCTAGAAGTTCATAACGAGATCTATTGTGCTGTTGCCGGCGGCTTACTAATGGGCTTAGGTATGCTAATCCTATTCCGTCACCGCTCAAGTCTGGGTGGCTTCAACGTACTGTGCTTGTTTATCCAAGACCGCTACGGTATCTCGGTAGGCAAAACACAAATGGGTATTGATGCGTGTATTCTGTTTGCATCGTTCTTCTTCGTGTCACCTTGGGTGATTGCCGTATCTGTATTAGGCACCGCAGTATTGAACATCGTATTGGCAATGAACCACAAACCAACTCGCTACTCGGTGAATTACGCGTCTTAGAGTTCATTACCTGCTCTGTCGTTGCTGGCACTCGATGCTCAAACTTCTCGCAAGTAGACTCGAGGCACGATATTCCAGCCATCACTAAAACAAAAAAGGCTTTGGGGAGCACTCCAAAGCCTTTGTAGAAGCCCAATCCTTTAAGGGGAATAAGAATCAAGCTTCTTAAAATGAAACAAGGTTAACCTTCAATCAAGAGAATACGAGTCTCGTAAGGACGTAAGACTTGATGATGTAATGCAACTGAAGTGTTCGCTTGTTGATAGTTAGACAACAGACTCTTCGCCTTAGTCATATCAAAACGTTCCGGTAAAACGCACTCCGCCTCTTCACCATAATAGTTGTTAATACACAGCAAGGTTTGCCCTTCGTTCTCACGTGCATATGCAAAAATGGATGAGTGATCAGGTAATAGATCTTGATAGCTGCCATCTGTAATCACTGGCACTTGTTTACGTAACTCAATCAAACTCTTATAGAAATAGAAAACAGAGTCTTTGTCTTCCAGTGCTTGCTCAGCGTTAATCCCAGGGTAATTATTCGCTACATCAAGCCATGGCTGAGCTTGTGAGAATCCGGCGTAAGGCTCACTATTCCATTGCATTGGTGTACGAGAGTTATCACGAGATTTCTGCGCTAGAATCGCCATCATATCTTCATGAGCCACACCATCACGGTTCACCATGATGTCGTACATATTGGTACTCTCAACATCACGATACTGGCTAATTTCAGTATAGCTAGGGTTAGTCATGCCAATCTCTTCACCTTGATAGATATAAGGTGTGCCCTGCATCATGTGGACAGAAGCGGCGAGCATCTTGGCTGATTCAACGCGATATTGCTGATCGTTACCTAAGCGACTCACCACTCTTGGTTGGTCGTGGTTACACCAGAATAGTGCGCCCCACCCTTTGCCATTCAATCCCGTTTGCCAGTGGTTAAAGATCGATTTGAGCTGTAAGAAATCAAACGGCGCATTGGTCCACTTGTCACCATTGGTGTAATCGACCTTAAGGTGGTGGAAGTTAAACACCATCGATAGCTCACTGTTATCAACGTTTGAGTATTGCTGGCAGTGTTCCAACGTGGTTGAAGACATCTCGCCTACAGTCACGCTACCGTACTTCTGGAATACCGCTTCGCTGATCTCTTTTAGGTATTCATGTACGCGCGGGCCATCGGTATAGAAACGACGACCATCGCCAATATCATCATTAGGGAAGTCTTGCTGCTTTGAAATCAGGTTAATGACATCGAGACGGAATCCATCGACGCCCTTCTCTGCCCAGAAGCTGATAACGTCTTTTACTTCTTCGCGTACAACCGGGTTCTCCCAGTTGAGGTCGGCCTGTTCTTTCGCAAATAGATGTAAGAAATACTGACCAGTGGCTTCATCCATTTCCCATGCATTACCACCGAACTTAGACTGCCAGTTGGTTGGTGCTTGGCCGTTTACAGGATCTTTCCATATGTAGTAGTCGCGGTATGGGCTGTTTTTATCACCCAATGCTGACTGAAACCACGCATGTTCTGTTGAGGTGTGGTTTACCACGATATCCATCACGATACGAATACCACGTTGGTGCGCTTCAGCCAGCAATAGGTCGAAATCTTCCATAGTGCCGAATTGCGGGTTAATCGCGTAGTAATCTGAAATATCGTAGCCGTTATCGATCATTGGGGATGCGTAAACTGGGGTTAACCAAATGGCATCCACACTCAAGTGTTTAAGATAATCCAGTTTTGAAATGATCCCTTTGATATCGCCAGTACCTTTACTGCCACTGTCACAAAAGCTCTTTGGGTAGATTTGATAGATGGTTGCGGTTTTCCACCAACTTTCATCATGCTCAGTCATCGCCATCTCTAACACTCACTTACCAGAAAATATAAAATAAAAATCACCATGTGAATCATGGTCGAATAGCCGTTATAACTAAAAGAAAAAGCGATGGCTCACTTTGGAGTCATCGCTTATTAAATGCATTACGCGTTGGCGGTTTCTAGTTCGCCTTTCATCTGTGCTCGTTTATAGAAGAACAGTGTTAACGTGACGGGTAGTACAATCGCCACCAGCATCGCAATTAAGTAAACAGACCAATATTGCGGTTGAATCGATAAGATGCCTGGCAAGCCACCAACACCGATACCATTCGCCATCACTCCTGCACTACCACAGATAGCAGCCGCAGCGGCACTGCCGATCATTGCGCTCAGCATTGGGAATTTGTATTTAAGGTTGATGCCGTACATCGCTGGCTCTGTTACACCTAAGTAGGCTGAGATTGCCGCAGGAACCGAGATATCTCGTTCACCTTCACGCTTACTCAAGATAATGATGCCGACTACTGCCGATGCTTGTGCAATGTTTGATAGTGCAATCAAAGGCCAAATTGGTGTCCCGCCTAAGTCTTGCATCAGTTGCAGATCCACCGCGTTGGTGGTGTGGTGAATACCTGTAATAACCAAAGGTGCGTATAGGAAGCCAAAGACTACTGAACCAAGAATCGCAAAGTCACCCGTCATTGCCGCTTTAGCCGCGAATGCCACGCCATCGCCTAACATACGGCCAAATGGGCCAATGAAAGCGTGCGCTAGAATCACAGACAAAATAATCGATACGAACGGCACGACAACAAGGTACAGGTAAGAAGGAACGATACGCTTAAGATTGGTTTCAATGAACGCCAAAGCCACACCCGCTAACATCGCTGGGATCACCTGAGCCTGATAACCGACCTTCTCAATCACGAACAGCCCAAAATCCCATATCTCAGGTACCGATTTACCTATCATGTATGCGTTCATGAGTTGTGGTGAAACTAAGGTCACACCGAGCGTGATACCCAAAATAGGGGTTCCGCCAAGCTTCTTAACCGTAGCCCAACACACGCCAACCGGTAGGAAGAAGAAAATAGCTTCGCCGATCAACCATAAGAAAGAGTGAACGGTTGCCCAGAATTGACTGATTTCAACGAGGGTTTTGCCGTCGAACATGCGAATGTCGCCAATCACATTACGGAAACCAAGAATCAAACCACCTGTAATGATGGCAGGCAGCAGTGGTACGAAAATTTCGGCTAAATGGGAGATACCACGCTCAAGGAAGTTCATGTTTTGACGAGCAGCCAGCTTCGCCTCATCTTTTGATGATGCCTCTTTACCTGTCTGTTCAATCAGAAGTGCGTACACTTCATCAACTTCAGTGCCAATCACAACTTGGAATTGGCCTGCATTAGTAAAACAGCCTTTTACTAGCTTCAGTTTTTCGAGTTCAGCTTTGTTGGCCTGCTCTGCATCGTTCAATACAAAACGCAGTCGAGTCAGACAGTGGCTGACACTCGCAATGTTTTCTTTACCACCGACTAACTCGATAAGACGCGCAACGTCTTGCTTCGCTATCTTACTCATACTACCCCACCCTGGTTTCATTCAATTACTCATCTAAACCATGCAAGCTATAATCACTCAGACTTAGATCTATGGGAACATTCCCAATTACGGTTATTATAATGCCCGTATGAATGATAAATTAAAATGGGAACAATCCCATTAATTGAAAGAGATCACACTCTAATTTTAATCTAAGCCGTTCAATTTCGCTTAATTGAGTGGATTATAGAATAGGAGATTGCGTATGATGAGAGATCTCTGAATTGCCTAAAAGCTGAGAGATCAATAGATTAGCAGCCAACTTACCTGCAGATTGGTAACCAGGATCAATGCTAAATACTCGTGGGAATAAGAAAGAGAGAAGATCATTACCACCAACGCCAGTGACGACCACATCTTCACGTTGTAGTTCTTGCAGACGCTTGATTACACCAAGAGCCAGCGTATCACTGGCACAAACGATCGCTTGAGTCGCGGGAGTTAACACCTCATCCACCAGCTGATAAGCACTTTCGTGATGAAGTTGACCAGTACGATAGTTTGCCACCGAACCTGTGTTTTCACACCAATCGAGATAAGCCTTAAGACGCAGTTCACCGGTTGATTTATCACTAGGATCAACCCCGATAAAGCCAACGTCAGAGATCCCTTGATCCGATAAATGCACCAACGCACTATTGATCACCTGTTGGTTATCATAGTTAATCGACGTCACGTTCTCGGTATCCAGAGCAATCACCACCGCTTTGTGTTCCCAAGCTTCGATTGCCGGAATATCGCAGTCAGTAAAACCAAATACAATAATGCCATCAACGTTACGACGCTTTAGAACTTGCAGGTGCTCATTGGCTTTATCTCTATCAAGTTGGCTTTCCATGATCACGACATCGTAATCCGCTCGATACAACTCGGCCAGCATCGTGCTAACGGCTTTGTTTTCAGAGGGAGAGTCCAAACGAGAGATAATCACGCCGATGACTTTTTGGCTGCCACCGCGCATCGATTGCGCAGATTTTGAAGGCGTGTACCCAGATTCTTGAATTACTCTTTCCACCCTTTCACGGGTTTCAGGTTTCACTTTTGGATCATTGGTCAGAACGCGTGATACGGTTGACTTACCAACACCGGACAGCTTTGCAATATCAAGAATAGTGAGTTTTTTGCTCATAAAAAGTCTAACGTTAAAGGGAAGAGAAGAAAAAGTGAGGGTAGATTCCCTCACTTAACTGTTTGTAAATACTAGCAGTTCTTACTATGACTTACTTTTGGCAATTTCGATAGACTACGCGACCAAGTTCTAGACGCGCATTGTCACCTTTCGTGCGCAAAGTGATGCTGTTAATCATCTCTGAAGTGCCATCATCTAAGATGTATTTGGTTCCTGAGCCCGCTGGAACTTGAGTCAGGCGGTATTCATTATCAGGCAAGCGTAGTACCGCTTTTTCATTATCAAGGTAAGACACATCAAACGAGACGTCAGACTCACATTGATAAGTCGCGAATTGATCATTCGATGTTGCGCTATCAGTCTCAGGGGCTGCTGATTTAGAGCACCCAACCAATGCTACTGTACATAGAGATGCTACCAACATAGCTTTCATACTTCGTTCCTCATCTTTATATAGTCAACGACACTTAGCCTATTCACAGGTTCGAACAAACCTAATGTAAGTGCCTAATGATAGGTCCATACCTTAGTGATAAATAAAACGTTTAGCCTTTTAAGAAAGCGGGTACGTCTTTAATGCTATCAAGTACCACGCTAGCCAACGCTTCACCTTTTTCAGTGATGGGTTTACCCGTTCTTACCAAGACTTTAGTACCAACACCTGCTGCTTCTGCAGCCATCATGTCTTCCGCTTTATCGCCGATCATGACCGAGTTAGCCATATCAATCTTCAGAAAGTCACGAGCAGAAATGAACATGCCTGGCTTTGGCTTACGACATTCACAATCTTGCTTGTAGTCACCAATACCGTGCTCAGCGTGGTGAGGACAGTAATAAATGCCATCGAGCTCGACACCATTATCAACAAAGTTCCAATCCATCCACTGCGTTAAAGAAAGAAAACGGTCTTCACTAAACATGCCGCGAGCAATACCAGATTGGTTGGTCACTAGCACCAATAAATAACCCATATCTTTAAACGCTTTCGCCGCTTCAAACACACCATCGATGTATTCAAAGTCATGCTCATCATGTACGTAGCCGTGATCAACGTTAATCACTCCATCACGATCTAAAAAAACAGCAGGTTTAGACAAAATTTTGTTCTCTATCAACTCTCTATTAATCATTAATTATTACACGCTTTATTTGCTTCATCACTATCTATTTAGTTTTGCGTTCGTTAACGATTTGTTTCTAGCTTAGCCACACAATCGACGTTTAGCCGTCTAGACGTAAAAATATCTATTGACTTAGATCATAGAACACCATAGCATCGTCTGTAAATCGAGCGAGCTATCGACATATTATTCTGTTCTACCTGCACGGGTTTCTCTATGATTAAAGTGAATCAAGTCAATAAGGTTTTTTATCAAGGCACTAAAGAAATCAATGCCTTAATTGATATCAACCTCCACATTCCTCAAGGTCAAATCTTTGGAGTCATCGGCTCTTCAGGTGCAGGCAAAAGTACCCTAATCCGCTGTGTAAATATGTTGGAAGCCCCGACTTCGGGTGAAGTGATTGTTGATGGTATCGACCTAACAAAACTCAGCAAATCAGAGCTTAGCGAAGCGCGCCGTAACATCGGCATGATATTCCAGCACTTCAACCTGCTGTCTTCTCGTACTGTATTTAACAATGTAGCACTGCCTCTAGAACTTGCTGGTAAAGATAAAGCGATTATTGAAGCGAAAGTCAGCGAGTTACTTGAACTGGTTGGCCTTGCTGATAAGCGTGACACCTACCCGGCAAACCTAAGTGGTGGTCAAAAGCAGCGTGTGGCGATTGCTCGCGCACTGGCCTCTGACCCGAAAGTACTGCTATGTGATGAAGCCACCAGCGCATTGGATCCAGCAACAACTCAATCTATCCTTGAGCTGCTGCGTGAAATCAACCGCAAGCTGAACATCACTATCCTGCTTATTACACACGAGATGGATGTGGTTAAAAGCATTTGTCACGAGGTTGCGATCATTGGCGGCGGTGAATTGGTAGAGAAAGGTACAGTCGGTGACATCTTTGCTCATCCGAAGACAGAGCTAGCGCATCAGTTTATTCGCTCAACGTTGGATCTGACGATCCCTGAAGATTACCAAGCACGTTTGCAAGAGACTCGCGTAAACAGCAGCTACCCGCTGGTGCGTCTTGAGTTTACTGGTGCAACGGTTGATGCTCCGCTAATGACGCAAATCGCACGTAAATTCAATATCGATGTCAGCATCTTAAGTTCTGACCTTGATTACGCCGGTGGCGTGAAGTTCGGCATGATGGTCGCTGAACTGTTCGGTAATGAAGCAGATGATAATGCTGCTATCCAATTCCTACGCGACAACAATGTAAAAGTAGAGGTGCTTGGTTATGTCCTTTAGTTTCAACGAGATTGCTGACTGGATCAGCCTTAACGGTAACCTTCTATTAGGCGCAACAGGCGAAACGCTTTACATGGTTGCTGTTGCAGGCATTGTTGGCTTCGCGGTCGGTATTCCACTAGGCGTGATTCTGCATACGACTAAAAAAGGTGGCCTGTTAGAGAACACCAAAGTAAACAAGATTCTAGGTGCGATTGTGAACGTGGGTCGTTCAGTACCTTTCTTAGTTTTGATGGTTGCGATTATTCCACTGACTAAGATGCTGATTGGTACCTTCATCGGTACAACAGCAGCGATTGTTCCACTGACGATTGGCGCTATCCCATTCGTGGCTCGACTTATCGAAAGTGCACTACTTGAAGTACCAACAGGTCTAGTGGAAGCGGCCCAATCAATGGGCGCAACACCAACACAAATCATCAATAAGGTTCTGCTTCCAGAAGCACTACCGACTATCATCAACTCAGTAACGATTACGCTAGTGACTCTGGTGAGCTACTCAGCAATGGCCGGTACTGTAGGCGGAGGTGGCCTAGGTGATGTCGCGATTCGTTACGGATTCCACCGCTACGATGTGACCATCATGGCTGTGACAGTAGTGATGTTGATTGTGCTGGTACAAATTATTCAATCAATCGGTGATTCATTAGTTCGCCGTGTTGACCACAGATAAAGACTCACACATAAAGAGTAGAGTCGTCTGAACCTAATTAAATAGATTTATTAAAAGGAGATTATTATGAAATTTAACCTTAAAGGTTTACTAACTATCGCAGCAGCAGCTTCAGCGCTAGTTCTAGCAGGTTGTGGCGATAAAGAAGTGGATACTTCTAAAGTAAAAGTTGGCGTAATGGCAGGTGCAGAAGCGCAAGTTGCTGAAGTGGCAGCTAAAGTAGCGAAAGAGAAATACGGCCTAGACGTTGAACTGGTTACTTTCACGGATTACGTAACACCAAACGCAGCTCTAGATGATGGTTCTATCGACATCAACGCATTCCAACACGCACCGTACCTAGATCAGCAAGTGGCTGACCGTGGCTACAAGCTAACTATCGCTGGTAACACGTTTGTTTACCCAATTGCGGGTTACTCTAAAGAAGTGAAATCGGTAGACGAAATCCAAGACGGTGCTCGTATTGCTGTACCAAACGACCCTACAAACCTAGGTCGCTCTCTACTTCTTCTTGAGCAACAAGGTCTTCTTGAACTTCGTGAAGGCGCAGGTCTTCTAGCTACAGTTCGCGACATCGTGGGTAACCCTAAGAACCTAACGATTGTTGAACTAGACGCAGCTCAACTGCCACGTTCTCTTGATGATGTTGCTCTATCTATCATCAACACAACTTACGCGAGCTCTATCAACCTGACTCCACAAAAAGATGGCGTATTCGTTGAAGACAAAGATTCTCCTTACGTAAACCTAATCGTTTCTCGTGAAGACAACCTAAACGCTGAAAACGTACAAAACTTCGTTAAAGCTTACCAAACTGAAGAAGTGTACAACGCAGCTTCTGACATCTTCCAAGGTGGCGTCGTTAAAGGTTGGTAATCAACTAAACGACAGCACTGTATAGATACCCGAAGGGGCTGACATAACGTCAGCCCCTTTTTTAATGATAAAGATTTGCTAGAAAGTAAAGCATCTCAGATTTAAGCGAAACAAAGTCGATTACTTCAGGTGATCCCAAGAGATGTTTGACACCAATCGGCAGTCATCACACTTGAAATAGAAAATATCGTGGATAGGCGCATCTAGCAGCCATTCACCACCACATTGCGGGCATTTGCGCTCTTTTTCATCTTTCAGGCTGATCCCACCGACACGGTATAAGTAGTAGTAGGTTGGAACCTTAGTCAGATACTCAATGCGCCCTCTTAGACCCCAACCGCGTTTAAACAGCACACTCTTCGTGTCACTGATCTCGGTTAGCGTTGCATGTTCCGCGCGACAACCACCACCCATTTGTACTTCATCACAGGCTTGCCATTCGGTCTGCCATTTCAACACGGCTTTATGGTCGCCATTGAAGGTAGGTGGATTGCGATACAAAGGGATTGGTAGCAAGCTATCGCCACTACGCAGCGGTGAACAGGTGTGCACGAATGTCGTGTATAACACCTGCCAGCTTGGTGTTTCATCTTCTGCCACTTCTTCTGAGTTCAGATCTCGACCTAGCAAACGCATTTTAGGCGCTAGTAGGCTCGCGTTAGACAAGCGATCAAAACACACTTTCACAAAGTCTGAGTGATTACGCGGGTGCAAGCTATCTTGCTCCGGGCACACAACGCGAACATAGAATTCCCCATCGCCCATCACGATTGGGAACTCACGACCTAACACTTGTCCGTTATAACGAAGTGCATCCATTAAGCCATTAACCGCCTTGTCGACAGCGCTTACCGTTGTGTTATCAAAACACTCAAATTGAAGTTCTAGTACGTACATCTATTTATACCGCTGGTTGTAGCTTTTCTAAAAATTCTGCCAATGTCTCGGCGAGCACATCACGATTTTTGGTACCTAAGCGCTCCAAAATCACGTTACCCGTTAGGTTACAGATAGAGATAACATCCAGCTCAGCATCGGTCGCGGCAATGAAAACCGTTGGTTTTAGCTTCAAGCGACGCTGAGTTACTAGGTGACCCAAAATGTTTTTTTGTAGGCATTCGAAGTCTTCATCACTCCAAATCTGTAACAGAGTCAATTCGTTACCATCGAAAGTTGCGTTCATATCTGCGCTGAATTGTGCGCCGTAGAAAGTTTTGATGTCTTCATGCAGAGTCAACTCAATACCGGTTTCAACGTTGGTGAAATCCGCGAATTGCTCACGTGGATAGTGCTTCCACAACACGGCATCGCCACTCTTTTCTTCTACGCATGGCGATACGATGTCCACCAACTCCTCATTACGAGGTAAGCTTTGGTGTTTCTGCTTCCACGCGTCAACGTATCGCTGACTAAAAGAAAGTAGTGCGTCTTGAGCACGTTGAGTCATGAAAATCTCCTAAACACAAAATAATAAATAGAATCCGAGCCCTTTCCGCGCCGATTAAGCGATGACTTAATGACAGGGTAAGGGGGATTCAGTAAAATCGACCCCATTCTAATCGAATTTGAAACGAAAGTATGAGCAAATATTCTGACGCAAAAGAGCTAGCGGGTTTAACCCTTGGCCAAAAAACTGAGTACTCTAACCAATACGATGCAAGTTTATTGCAACCAGTGCCTCGTAGCCTTAATCGCGATGATCTTGCGCTAAACGGCGAGCTGCCTTTTGTTGGTCATGATATTTGGACGATGTACGAGCTTTCGTGGCTAAACATCAACGGCCTACCACAAGTAGCGGTGGGTGAAGTTTTCATCCCAGCCACCAGCCAAAATTTAATTGAATCAAAATCTTTCAAGCTGTACCTGAACAGCTACAACCAGACTCAATTTGAAAACTGGGATCAAGTCACTGAGCGCCTGACCCAAGATTTGTCGGCATGTGCAGGCGAAACGGTGATTGTGAATGTAAACTCAGTAACCGACTACACTAACCAACCTATCGTGACGATGGAAGGTGACTGTATCGACAACCAAGACATCCAAATCACTAGCTACGACTTTGAAGCGTCGCTGCTTGAAGGCGCTGCTGGCGAACAAGACGTTGAAGAAACACTGCACAGCCACCTATTGAAGTCGAACTGTTTGATCACCAATCAACCGGATTGGGGCAGCGTTGAGATCGCATATTCTGGTAAGCAAATTGACCGTGAAGCTCTGCTACGCTATTTAGTTTCTTTCCGTGAGCACAATGAATTCCACGAACAATGTGTTGAGCGTATCTTCACTGACATCATGAAATACTGTGCACCTTCGAAGCTAACTGTGTTCGCACGTTACACACGTCGTGGTGGTCTGGATATCAACCCATACCGTTCAACAGAGCAAGATAGACCAAGCCACAATAAGCGTATGGCTCGCCAATAATCAGGCGAGAACCACCCACACTTATTTGAACCTACCAAATCTTTAAAGGGACATTGAAATGCGTTGGTTATACGTTGTTAGTCTATTTATTTTAAGCTTAAGCACATCGGTCAATGCGTCGGTTTATTCGTCGGCGCTACTCAATGAAGCCAATAATTTGGTTGAGATCGATCCGAGCCAAGCAAAACAAATGGCCAACAGCTACCTAACGCTGCGTGTCCTTTCTGATCAACGCGAGAAAAGCCCTTCAGCTATTTCTCGCGAAGAGACAGACTCCTCGATTCGAACACCAAACAGCAGTATCGATGCGTATAAGATCTTAGCCAAAGCGGAATACAACCTTGGCAATATGCGTATTGCGATTCAGCACATCGACAAAGCCTCCGAGCTAGCGCAAACCTATAAGCTTGATTACCTAAAAATAGATCTTCAGATCCTAAAAGTTCGCTTACTTTGGCTGAGTGATAGAAAATCAGCCAAAGCAAAATCAGAGCTCACTAACATTGAAACAAATCTAGAGTCGGTGAATAAAACCTTACGCTTAACGGAAGGCATTACCTATCGCTTGATCATGTTGAAAGCCGACATCGCCTCTTACGACAACAAGATCGATGAAGCCGAAAAGTTCTATCAAGAAGCCAAAACCTATCTCGATCAACGTTACTCTGAAAAAGTCACCATCGACTACCATATCTCCGTCGGCGAGTTTTATCTGACTCACAAAGAGTACAACCACGCGTTATCCGAGTTGTTGTATGGCTACTGGAAATCAGTAGAGGGCAATCTTAGTTCACGTTTGGCCAAGGTCAACCGCCTACTTGCGCAGCTTTTCTTTGAGCGCCAAGTGTTGGATAAAGCGTTAGAACACCTATCTCAAGCCGCTGATTTCTATGACAACTTTGAAAACTCGCCTGTCTTAGCACAAGTGCTTAAGAAAATGGGGGATGTGTACTTCTATCAAGGGAAATATAACCTTGCCTTGGTACACTTCTTCAACGTTCTTGATCACGAAAGCACTGACCGAGATATCCACCAAGTCATTGATATCCGACTAAGTCTATCGGCGACCTACTTACGCCTTTATAACTACCCTCTAGCAGAACAGTACCTAACCCGTGCCCTTGAGCTGCTGGAATATACCGACATTCCAAAGCTGGAAGGCCGTGCTGCACTGTTATCTGCAGGGTTAGCGTATCACCTACAAGAAAGCGAAGACGTGATAAAGCATGCGACACGTGCACTTGAGATCTCACGCCAGATAGAGAACATGCGCCTTTCACAACGCTCGTACTACTTACTTTCTTTGGGTTATGAACAGGCAGGTCGTCCACAGCAAGCATTGGCAAACCTCAAGCAATACAACAGCCTTGTCTCTCTAGAGCAGCAAAAACTCAACCGTGTTGGCGAAGACGCGTTCCGTCAACAGAAAGAATTTGCCGAACAAACCCTGCACTACGCAGGCCAAGCGCAAGAGCTAGAAAAGTACAAACTAGAGCATCGCAAGTTCCAGAAAATATCGTTCGCCCTATTCTTGTTCAGTATTATCTTGTTCTTCTTTGTGCTTCGCCGTGGCTACCTCATTCAAACCTTAGCCAAAGAAGTCGACTCACTACGAACAGACCTGTTTACGCACTCACGATCTAAGCTCCCGAACCTCAGAATGCTGAATGCCAAGCTGTCCAATTCGCTAGAACAAACCAGCCAGACCTTCGAACAGTGGCAACTTGGCGAATTGATTCATGAGCCACTCAACGACCGCTTACGCTTCGTGATGATTGATTTACCGTTCTTACGCAATATGTACACGCAGAACGGTTACAAAGCCGGTCTAGAACTGGAAGACGCTTTCGGTGAATTCCTAAAATCTAAGCTTGAAGGCCCAGCTCGTGTCTACCACTTCTCGGATGCGAACCTGCTTTATATCGAGCCAAACGCGGACCGTGATTTGTCGCCTGAGGACATGTTCAGAAAGATTCAGTCTTGGGTGAATGACTTCGAAACAGAGCGAAACATCAACCGAACGGTCCGTATGGGCATCGCTGACTACCCATTCTTGCCACGCGCTTACACCGCAATTAACGATCAAGAGCTGCTCGACGTATTGTTGATGTCGACCAATCTCGCCCGTGAGATCAGTCTCAAAGAGCGCAGTAGCCAATGGGTCTATCTAAAAGCTATCGATAATGCACCAGCAGCGAGCCTTGCAACTGGTAACATAAGAGAAGCGTGTAAACATGCGATTAATCAAGGGTTAATAAAAATACAATCCTCGTACCAGAATGAGGACAACATCAAAAAAATGCTAAAAGATGACTGATTTGCGAGCGGTTAAGAGCAGCAAGTCGTGACCTTATTTTTAGTTTTGTTATTATCGATGTAACGGAATTTCATCAAAATGATCGAGATCGGTCTACGCGGCGCTAATAAATACATCTATGGGCATTCTTGAAAAAGACATTCAGGCGCAACTCCACCAGCTGAAATCTCAGTTGGAGCAGGTCCGTTTGACGCAAAGAGACACCTCATTCAAGTTTATTAGAGAACAGAAAGTTCTAAAGCGCATCGTCACGTCTTTAAGTGATGCATGTGTTGGTAGTAACAGCCATTTAGATGAAAACCTCATTGCCCTTAGGGAAGAGCTAGAAAAGCAAAAAGACATTAGCTCAATGATCCCAAAACTGGCAGTATTAGAAAGGATGCTTAAGCAGAAAACGTTGGCTATGGATAAACAGAACGGGTATCTGGACGATAGCATTAAGCACAGTGGGGAAACGCTGCAGCGCATAACTGGCCTTCCAGCACAGCTCAAACGCGACCTACGAAACTTACTTAGCTTCTCCGAATGCAATGGCAGTCAGAAAGTCGACCACGCCATGAAACTTCTCGGTATTTATGAGCGTGCCATAAAGATTATGGCGAATAACTCACGCACCCATTTTGCTGACGCTGCGCACTCTCCGGAACAAGAGCTCCTTTCCGACCTATCAAACGAACTACAACATCTGATCACTGAACTCGACTTCGAGGGTGAATCGGGTGATCTGCTTACCGATATTCGAGCGAAGCTGCTGCTTGGTGTTTCCACACAAAACCTACTTGAGCTAACACTTCAGATCCTCAAACTGGTTATTGAAGGCACCAACCTAGAACGTAAGAAGTCTGAACAATTCATCGATCAGCTTAATTCTTCTTTAGCGTCCAGCATCAAAACGGCAGACCAAAATGCCGACCAGAGCCAGAGCTACTTTGAGCACCGACAAGGTCTAAACTCTGAGTTAAATGAACTAGTCACTAGAAGCCAAAGCTCGGTAGATAAAGCGAAAGATATTGATAGTTTAAAGCTGTCGATTAATCCGCTACTCAGTGAAATCGCCTCTCTTTCGGAAAGGCTGAACCACGCAGAGCAAAAAGAACAAGCTCTGATAGAGAGAATGAGTTACGGAAAGACTCAGTTAGATTCACTCTATGAAGTGACGCAAGATTACCGTAAGCGCTTGGAAGATCAGGCTCAGCGTATGCTGCTTGATCCTCTAACCAAGGTTTACAATCGCACTGCCTTTACTGATCGCTTAGAGCTTGAGTATCGCCGCTGGATCCGCGCGCAACACTCGCTACGCGTAGTACTGCTCGACATCGACAACTTCAAAGCAATTAACGATAGCTTTGGTTACACCGCGGGCGACAAAGCACTCAAGATCATCGCAAGAACTATTACCAAAGAAGCAGGCACCACCGATACTGTGGCACGTTTTTCAGGTGAAGAGTTTGTGTTATTGCTGCCAGAGCAAACCGATGAATATTGCCATCAGGTGATTCAGAACATTCAAACTCAAGTAAGCCGCCTGCCCTTTAAATTCCGTGACCAGCAAATCACGATCACTTTATGCGCGGCAAGTACTCAGTTTAAAGAGTCAGATACACCTGAAGAAGTGCTAGAGCGACTCAATAAGACTCTAAATAAAGCAAAACAACGCGGTACCAACCAACTTGTTTGGCACTAGGCCAGCCCTAGATTTAATTTATTTCATTTTTTCAAATACTTATCACATACCATTTCCCTCAATGTTTGCTAAGCTAATGATTAACATTCGCTTAACAAGCATTCATGGCAAGCAACGCTGTCGTATCCGTTTCGTCTGGTTAACTCTCTCCTACCTTTAACCAAACACTTTCAACGTTTGCTTCTCACTCTCGAGCCAGAGGGTCACTTCAACGTCCCCTGCTCTTTTCAACAAGGAGGCACTATGATCACTCATATCAGCCCTGCCGGTAGCATGGATTTACTCTCTCAACTTGAGGTTGAGCGTCTTAAGAAAACCGCGTCTAGTGATCTGTACCAACTGTATCGCAACTGTACGTTAGCGGTCCTGAACTCGGGTAGCCATACCGACAACTCCAAAGAGTTGCTCGACAAATATCTGTCGTTCGATGTCGAAGTCGTTCGCCGTGAGCGTGGTATTAAGCTCGAACTAAGCAACCCACCAGAGCATGCCTTTGTCGATGGTGAAATCATCAAGGGTATTCAAGAGCACCTATTTTCAGTGCTGCGTGACATTGTTTACGTCAACATGCATTTAGCCGATAACCAACGACTCAACCTGACTAATGCCACTCACATTACCAACCTTGTGTTTGGTATCTTGAGAAATGCAGGTGCGCTGACGCCGGGCATCGAGCCTAACCTGATTGTATGTTGGGGTGGTCACTCTATTAATGCCAGCGAGTACCAATACACTCGTGAAGTGGGTAATGAACTCGGCCTGCGTGAACTGAATATCTGTACCGGTTGTGGACCGGGTGCGATGGAAGGCCCAATGAAAGGGGCTGCCATTGGTCACGCGAAGCAGCGTTACACCGATCATCGTTATCTTGGGCTTACCGAGCCTTCGATCATTGCGGCTGAGCCACCAAACCCAATCGTCAACGAACTGGTGATCATGCCAGATATTGAGAAGCGTCTTGAGGCGTTTGTTCGTATGGCACATGGCATCATCATTTTCCCAGGCGGCCCCGGCACGGCGGAAGAGCTGCTGTACATCTTAGGGATCATGATGCACCCGAATAACGCCGAACAACCAATGCCGATTGTGTTAACGGGCTCGAAAGAGAGTGAGGCTTACTTCCGCTCAATCGATAAGTTCATTGGGGAAACTCTAGGGCCTGATGCGCAGAAACATTACGAGATCGTGATTGATGACCCAGCACGCGCTGCGAAAATCATGAAACAAGCGATGCCAGATGTGCGTTCTCACCGTAAAGAGACCGGTGATGCCTACAGCTACAACTGGTCACTGCATATTGAGCCTGAGTTCCAACTGCCATTCGACCCAACACACGAATCTATGGCGGCGCTTGATCTTCATATGGACCAAAAAACAGAAAGCCTAGCCGCTAATTTACGTAAAGCGTTCTCAGGCATTGTGGCTGGTAACGTCAAAGCAGAGGGTATTCTGGAGATCGAGAAGCACGGCCCATTCCTAATTGATGGCGACAAAGAGCTAATGACCAAGATGGACCAACTGCTGAATGACTTTGTTGAGCAACATCGAATGAAGTTACCGGGAGGGACCGACTACGTGCCTTGCTATAAAATCGCCTCACGTGATTAAGGCGTTTACGTTACCAACGTTTCAACTCACCAAGTGATACGTTACTATAAGGGGCTAGCAGCCCCTTTTTTATTGCCTATTTAGTGGAAACTTATGTCTATCCATCTTGTTATTATCGATGCCTTAAACCTCATCCGACGCGTGCACTCTGTTCAGCCGGATCCAACCGATATAGCAAGAACCATTACCACCACAATTCGCACTCTCAATAAGATTCTGAATGAATCAAAGCCCACCCACATCATCGCGGTATTTGATCACCATTTACAAGACCGTGGCTGGCGCGCAGATGTGCTTCCTGCTTATAAGCAGAATCGTAAACCCATGCCAGAACCATTGATGAAAGGCCTTGATGCTATTCAACAAGCTTGGTGGGAGTTAGGCATTGATTCACTGCTGTCTGATGGCGATGAAGCGGATGATCTCGTCGCAACACTGGCAAAGAAAGTGGCTGACCACGGAGAAACCGTCACCATCGTCTCGACGGATAAGGGCTACTGCCAACTGTTGTCACCAACGCTTCAGATCCGAGATTACTTCCAGCACCGCTGGTTAGATAAACCCTTTATCGAAGCTGAGTTTGGCGTTAAACCTGAACAACTGGCGGATTACTGGGGATTAACGGGCGTAAGCTCAAGCCAAGTACCGGGCATCCCAGGTATCGGGCCAAAAGCAGCCAAAGAGATATTGACCACTTACCCAGATATCGAAGCGGCCTATCAAGCAGAAGATCTGCCGAAAAAATATCGTAAGAAGTTCGACGAACACATCGAATCCGCTCGTGTATGTAAGCAAGTATCGGCACTCAAAACCGATATTGATTTAGGGTTCAACCTGCAAGATATTCGTTACGAAGCAAACGCTTAAGTCGCTGTGACTCGATAATATTGATACAAAAAATGCCCCTTAAAGGAGCATTTTTTATCACTGACACACTAACGTAAATATTAGTGCGGTGAGATGTTTGAAAGCGCCTGAATGTGGACCGTGATCTCTTCGCGATCGTGGTAAAGGTGCTTAGCCTGCATCTTGAACTTCACTTTGTTCTCAATCAGGAACACTTTTAGGTTCTCGATATCTTGCAGTACTTCATCGTAACGGCCTTTCATAGGCAGTTTAAGGTTGAACAGTGCTTCTTTCGCCCAGCCTTTGATGATCCACTCACCCATAAGGTGAGCAACACGAGCTGGCTTCTCAACCATGTCACAGATAATCCAAGTTACGTTCTTACGGTCTGGTTCAAACTTAAAGCCATCCACCATGTGGTGCTTAATTTGACCTGTTTCCATTAGGCTGTCTGCCATCATGCCGTTATCAACACAGTGAACGAACATCGAGCGCTTGACCAATTGGTAAGTCCAACCACCTGGGCACGCTCCTAAATCAACACCCCACATGCCTGGAGCCAGACGCTCGTCCCACTCATCACGAGGGATGAATACGTGGAATGCTTCTTCTAGCTTCAATGTAGAACGGCTTGGCGCATCTGATGGGAATTTCAGACGAGGGATACCCATAAAGAACTGTGAGTTGTTCGTTGGGTAGGAGTAACCGACAAAACAGTGACCCGGAGCGATAAAGCATAAATGAAGCACAGGCTTCTTAGCGTTATCTTTCGCTGTCATCAGGCCTTTACCACGCATCGCTTGACGCATCGGCACAGTAAACTTACGGCAGAACTTCAAAAGCTCTTTCGCTTCATTAGTGTCTGGTGTTTCAATACGGATATCGCCACAACGTGGGAAACCTTCTTTCTCAGAAAGCGCCTCAAGAATTGGAGAAATACGATCATCAGTCGGCAGATCTTTGATTTCAACCGCTACCGCGATCATTTGACGAGCAAAGATCAACGATTGGAAGTCGATCTCTTTTACCAGTTTATCGGCTTCGCCTGCTTGATAACATTCAAACAATACAAAGCCTGTATTGTTCTTTAAGCGAGGAAAACCAAACACTTCCAGTTGTGTTGCCTTGTCTTGAATTTCGCCAGCACATTCTTTTTCAAAACCAGAGCGACAATAAAGTAGTACGTGTTTCACTGAGTTACCTCTTTTATATTCAAAGCAGCGAAGGAGAAGACTCCCCAACCAATGATAAATAGTAGACCACCAAACGGTGTTATAGGGCCAAACCATTTTATTCCTGTCAGTGCTAAGCCATAAAGGCTGCCACTAAAACAAAGGATGCCGATGATAAAGCAAATTGCCGCAATGAAAAAATATTTTTGTGATTTAGCACCAAGTTTCATCTGTAGCAGAGCACCACACGCCAATATTGCTAGTGTATGGATAAACTGGTACTGAACACCTGTCTCAAACACGCCTAGCAGATACTCTGGCAAGACAGCTTTTAACCCGTGAGCGGCGAAGGCACCTAGCATTACGGCTATTGCGCCAGAGATACCTGCAAAAGTGAGTAAATACTTACTTCTCATTAAGCACCTCTTTGATAAACGCCGATAGTTTCTCAACGGTTAACGCTATGTTCTGCTGTTCGGTGTAGCCAGAGCTCTTACGAGGCTTAAAGCTGTGATCGCCATCAGGAATAAACTCAACACGAATCGAATCCGACAGGTCGAAATCAGCAAACTCTTCTCGCTTACCAAAGGTATCACGTTCACCCTGCAGAATAAGACACGGCTTTGCTAACTCAGCCAAGTGCTCACCTTTGTATTTCTCTGGTTTGCCTGGCGGATGGAAAGGAAAGCCTAAACAGGCCATTGCAGCCACCTTATCAACTTCAGACAAATGGCTCGCCATACGTCCTCCCATCGACTTACCGCCAATCACAAGCTTATCGGCATCTACCTGTCCGATAATATCTTGGTAAGCTTCGAGCAGTTTAGGGGCTCGATCAGGTGGACGACGCTTACCATCTTCAGCACGTTTGATCATGTAAGGGAAATTAAAACGAATCACTCGTATCCCTTTAAACGCCAACCCTTTTGCTACCGACTGCATGAACTCATGATCCATACCTGCGCCAGCACCATGTGCAAAGATAAAGGTTATTGGGTTGTCTTCACCATCAATGATGAGGTTATTCATCAAGTAAGTCCTCTTGTTCACTTTGCGCTTTCGCTAGCATCCAGTCGCGGAAGGTAGCAATACGACCCATGTCGGCTTGTTTCTCATGACAAACCACATAGAAGGCGTTCTTACTCACCAACACTTCATCAAAAGGCGCAATCAAACGACCCGCTTCGATTTCAGGCTGCGCCAACACGTTGTTACCCAGAGCAATGCCCTGGCCGTGAGCCGCTGCCTGCAGCACCATGGTTGAGTGACTGAAGATAGGGCCGTGATTAACGTTTACCCCATCGATGCCATTTTGCTTAGCGAACTGTTTCCAATCCTTTCGAGAAGTATCATGCAATAGCGTATGACATGCTAAATCACTGAGAGATTCTAATGGTTTTACTCCTAGCAGCACGGAAGGTGAGCAAAGAGGGATCAAGTATTCTTGGTAAAGCTTATCGGCTCTAAGCCCCGACCAATTACCTCGGCCATAATAGATAGCGACGTCTACATCATCGGTTAGCGAGCCTTCATCCATATCAACGGCTTTGATTCTTACATCAATATCAGGCTCTTGCTGATTAAAGTCAGCGAGCCTTGGTACCAACCATTGAATAGCAAAACTCGGCGGTAAACTGATGGTCAATGCGCCCTTCTCACTTCGCTCCAGCACTTTGTCTGTCGCTTCTGCTAGTGATGTGAAAATATCTTTGATATCTAAGAAGTAGCTTTGACCTTCTTCAGTTAGCAGCAAAGAGCGGTTTCTTCGGCGAAACAGCTTCAAAGATAAGAATTCTTCAAGCGCTTTGATCTGATGACTGACTGCCGCTTGAGTAACAAACAACTCTTCTGCAGCACGCGTAAAACTCAAGTGTCGAGCTGCAGCTTCAAACACTCTTAGCGAGTTTAATGGGGGTAATCGACGAGACATAGTTACTCTCTAAATAAGCATTAGTTTTTTTTATCTGAAACATTATAATTTGTCCATTGCCTAGCAGCCAGAGAAATTCTATATTTCATCCCGCAGCAGCTAGCCTGAACGGCTTGATTCTCTCTAGAATCAATTGGCTTAGCTCCTGCGATGTTGTGTTTGCAAACTCGTTCTTTTCGAGTTGGGTAGAGTTCTACCAAATGTTTTGTTGCAGTTTATACTGAAACGAGGCATGTACTTCCTGTATTTATTTTGACCTGTCTGTCAAATTTGTTTACACCGCCTTATGGGCGGTGTTTTTTTATGTGCAAAGAAATGTAACAACAAGTTTATCAATAGCTGTGCTAATTAATCTTTATTATTTTTCATCGCCAATCACAGAATCAGACACCCACTCAAATAATCAACTGAACACATACAAATAGCACCATTGAGTTGCACTAAAAAGTAACAGAATACTTCAAGATACTCACACTTCTTCGGTACTTATAAACCCGTTTAGAACACACTATTTCTATCAATCAAAAATTTCAAAGCTGAGCATGACGATAGCACGCCCAAACTCACGCCTCTCTCTGACTACTGTAAATCATTCACAATAGAAAATAAAAAAGCCGCTTACTTTTCAGTAAACGGCTTTGCAAAATGATTAACGCTTGGTCAACACACCACTATGGGCGGTAAACCTTCACGTTATGGAAGCCCTGCTCTTGTAGGTAAAGTGCCTGTAGACGGCTCATTACACCACGGTCACAGTACAGCAAGTACTCTTTCGCTTGGTCTAGGTCGCCAAACTGAGTCGAAAGCTTGAAGAATGGGATGTGTTTAATTTCAACACCCTCGATCTCTAATGGGCTTTCGTCTTCTTCTTCTGGGCTACGGATATCAAGAACGATAGCGTGCTCAGCAACAGCTTGAACTTGTTCAACTTCAGGCGCTTGCTCTTGGCTCTCTTTCTCGATGTCACGGATATCCATAACACGAGCGTTCTCGATCACTTGATCCAGCACTTCAAAGTTAAACTTAGCTTCTTCTGCTTCCAGTTTACCTTTCTTCGCTTTCACTGTTGGTTTCTTAGAGATAACACCACAGTACTCAGGCATTACTTTAGCGAAGTCTTCAGTACCGATGATACGAGAAAGGTCAATGATGTCTTCTTTGTCCCAGTTGATAAGCGGACGAAGAATCAAAGTATCTGTCACGTTGTCGATGTGGCGAAGGTTAGTTAGCGTTTGGCTAGAAACCTGACCAAGTGCTTCACCCGTTACTAGAGCTTCAATACCGAAGCGCTCTGCAACCATACCACCAGCACGCATAAACATACGCTTAAGAACAACGCCCATTTGGCCGTCTTCTACGTTCTCAAGAATTTCAGCAACTACTGGTTCGAAGTCTACAGAAATGAACTTCACTTTTGCAGATGAGCCGTATTTATTCCATAGGTAGTGAGCTACTTGCTTAACGCCAATCTCGTGCGCTGGGCCACCAAGGTTGAAGAAACAGTAGTGAACCTTAGAGCCACGTTTGATGTGCAGGTAGCTTGAAACACCAGAATCAAAGCCGCCAGAGATCAAGCTCAGTAGATCTTCTTGAGTACCAAGAGGGAAGCCACCGAGGCCTTTGTGACGAGCTAGAACTTGGTTTAGCTTGTCGTTAGCCACTTCAACCTTAACGGTTACATCAGGGTTCTTAAGTCGAACTTTCGCTGACTCAACTGCTTGGTTTAGACCGCCGCCTACGTAGCGCTCAAGTTCAATAGAAGTAAAGTCATGCTTACCACGACGCTTGGCACGTACAGAGAAAGTCTTGCCTTCAATGTCAGCACGGCTGCGTTCTAGTACTTGCTCGTAAATATCGTGCAAGTCTTTGAATTCAGACTGTTGAACTTCAAGAGAGTGGTGAATACCTGGAGTGTGAGTCAGAGCCTCTAACACTTCTGCGTAGTACTGGTCACTCTCAGACGTCACTTCAATATGATCGCGACGGTTGAATACCGCAACACTTTCACAGCGACGTTGAATAACGTTACGAATGTTGCACTCTAGAATCCTTGTGAAGCGCTTACGCACCGATTCACTTTTTACAAAAATTTCCGGATGGGGCTTAACAATAAATTTCATAGTACTTTCACAACATTAATGTTCAAAATTTTGAAAACGCTCATCGCCAAGTAAATTAGAGAATTTACACAGCACTTGAAGCAAGAATAGATCATATCTAAATCTAAGGGCGCGAATTATACATGAGAAAGTGAAGCAAGGAAAAGAGTGCTTGCTGTAACACCATCATTAAACCGCTTGTTATTAACAGTAGCAGGTTTCGAAACGACATAAATGCCGCAGAGAGAACCATTGAAGACCAGCAAACAAAAAGCCCAACCTCATTATAAGGTTGGGCTTTCGATGCTATCTGCATGCTACCGTGTGTACACGTATCGGCTATTCATTAATAACAGGCACTTCGTCACTGTAAAGCGGCTCGCCCTGCATGATGCTGATTTCAACGCGGCGGTTGAGGCTACGTTGCCATTCAGTATCGTTCGGCTCGACTGGCTCGGTATCCGCCATGCCGCGTACTCTCAAGCGTTGATGAGAGAAACCACGCACCTTTTCCATCTCTTGAGCAACAGACACTGCTCGCTGTGATGACAAGTCCCAATTAGATCGATAAAGCTCGGAATCAAGACGTTGATTATCGGTGTGCCCTGAGATTCGAACGATACCCGGAACATCTTTCACCAACTCAGCAACCTGTCTCACCAAAGGTCGAAACTTAGGCTGTAAGAAAGCAGAGCCCGATGGGAATGCACCCTTCTCACGAATTCGAATCACAATCTGTTGGCCTAGATTTTCCACCTCAATCGCGCCTTGGTCGACCTCTCGTTCCAACGCCTTCTTGATGCTTTCCATCAAGGTTTCCATCTCTTGCGATTGAGCTTCGGCTTGCTGTTGCTGTTGGTCTGACTCAGAGTTTTGATTGTCGTGAGTCGATACCTCTGGCGACTTGCCTCCGGTCATCTTGCCTTGGTCACGCATGGTACCGCCAGCGCGCTCAGATTCACCTTCATGAAATTCCAGCGTCTGCTGAGTGATATCTATCGTTTGCTGCATGATCACATCAATCGGTGTCGGCTCTGGACGACCAGGTCGAAACTCTTGTGCAATGATGCTGGTGCCTTTAGGAATGTCTTTCACTTCCAAGCGGTTTTGTACACCAAACGCAAATTTCATCGAGCCAGCGATCTGTTTGAACTTCAGTACGTCCATCTCAGAGAATGAGAGCAGCAGTACGAAGAAACACATCAGCAGTGACATCAAGTCAGCAAATGTCCCCATCCATTGAGGCAACCCCGGAGGAGGACATTTACATGGATTTTCTTCATCCATCTTCAACTCCTCTTACGCAGGTTCACCATCAATCGTACGCTTACCTTCGTTTAGGTAGCTCTTCAGGTAACCATCGATTACTCGTGGGTTCTGACCATCTTGAATCGCGAGTACGCCATCCATAACCAAACGACGGTTGAGTGTCTCTTGGTCACGACGCAGCGCAAGCTTGTCGGCAATTGGGAAGAACACCATGTTCGAAAGAATCGCACCATATAGGGTGGTTAAAAGTGCCACCGCCATCGCAGGGCCGATCGCTTTTGGATCATCCATGTTAGAAAGCATGGCAACCAAGCCAACCAAGGTACCAATCATACCCATCGCGGGTGCAACATCACCAAATGCAGAGAACACCTTCGCGCCCTGCTCATGACGCTCTGTGGTTAATGCGATGTCTTTTTGCAGTGCAGCACGCACCACATCACCATCATGGCCATCTACCAATAGGTCGATGCCCTTTTGCATGAAACTGTTGCTGATTTCCATCTCTTCAAGTGCCAAGAAGCCACCTTTACGTGCTGCATCCGCCATCTCTACCACTTTAGCGATAAGATCTTCAGGCTCATCGGCCTTAAACATAAATGCTTTGCCAGCGATTTTAGTTGCTCCAAAGAACTGTCCCATGGTGAACTTCATTAGAACAACAAACGTTGAACCACCCACCACGATCAAAATGGATGTCGTGTCATAGAACATCCCGAGGCTTCCACCTAGGATCATTGCCATGATTACAAAGGCAAATCCACCAATCAAACCTATTAGGGTTGCTAAATCCACTGAGCACTCCTCATGCTTTTTTGTAGCTCTATGTCGACGATAATCTTTTTATCGGCAAGACTATAAGATCTTTTAGTAAATTCTTGGCCTAAGTATCACACTTTTCGTTTTTGAATCCCAACTATTGGCTTACTTTGCTCTTATACGTAGCGCATAAACTCGATAAAGCTAAGGTTATTCAAGCAAAGTGCGTTCAAGCCCCTTAAAAACGAACTTTCTAGCAAAATTTCTTGGTTACATTTGACCATCTCAGCGGCCTAGGGTAACGTTCGTTCATCTTTCCAAACGCAGATTTATTATGGCTACTAAGAAACCTGAAAATATGAGCTTTGAAGCGGCAATCGAAGAGCTCGACGGCTTGGTTGATCAACTAGAAAACGGTGATCTAGCTTTAGATGATGCGCTGAAAAAATTTGAACGAGGTATCTCCCTCGCTCGTGCCGGTCAAAGCAAACTAAACGATGCTGAACAGCGTGTTAGCATCCTACTGCAAAATGATGAAAACGCAGAACTTAGTGACTTTAACCCACAACCAGAATAACGAATTGTATGAGATCCCCTATGATTGAGACTTTATTGTCTTATCAAGCACGTAATAACGAGCAACTGAACCTTTGGCTTGATCGCCTACCACACCAAGATCAGAACCTGATCAACGCGATGCGTTATGGGTTACTTTTAGGCGGTAAACGCGCACGTCCATTTCTTGTCTACATTACAGGGGAAATGCTCGGCTGCACCGCTGAAGAACTCGACACTCCAGCATCTGCAATCGAATGTATTCATGCCTATTCTCTGATTCACGACGACCTTCCAGCAATGGACGACGATGAACTGCGTCGTGGCCATCAGACTTGTCACATCAAATACGATGAAGCAACGGCAATTTTAACGGGCGATGCACTACAAACTCTCGCGTTTACTATACTTGCGGAAGGCACGTTAAGTGCTGATGGGGAAAGCAATCGCGTTCGAATGATTCAACGCTTAGCTGAAGCCTCTGGTGCTCAAGGTATGTGTATTGGTCAGGCGCTTGATATTGAAGCTGAAAACCGCTCTGTCACGCTAGAAGAGTTAGAAGAAGTTCACCGCAATAAAACGGGCGCGCTAATGAAATGTGCGATTCGTTTAGGTGCTCTGGCTGCTGGCGAAAAAGCGTTTGAAGTGATGCCTCAATTAGATAAGTACGCCGATGCAATCGGGTTAGCCTTCCAAGTTCAGGATGATATTTTAGATATCATTAGCGATACCGAAACTTTGGGTAAACCACAGGGCTCTGACCAAGATTTGAACAAAAGCACCTACCCTTCTTTGTTAGGTTTAGAGGGCGCTCAAGAAAAAGCGCAAACTCTGCTACAGGAAGCGCTTCAAGCTTTGGCTGCAATCCCATACAATACCCAGTCACTCGAAGAGTTCGCCCGATACGTCATCGAGCGCAAGAACTAAGACAATAAGCGCGCATTACCTATGACTCTTGATATATCAAAGTACCCAACTCTTGCTTTGGCTGATAAGCCAGAGGATTTGCGTCTACTTCCAAAAGAGACGCTTACACAGCTTTGTGATGAATTACGTACCTATCTTCTTAACTCGGTGAGCCAGTCAAGTGGTCACTTAGCGTCAGGCTTAGGTACAGTAGAGCTAACCGTTGCTCTGCACTATGTGTACAACACGCCTTTTGACCAATTGGTTTGGGATGTTGGCCACCAAGCATACCCACATAAGATTCTTACTGGCCGTCGTGACCGCTTATCGACTATCCGTCAAAAAGATGGACTGCACCCATTCCCATGGCGTCAAGAGAGCGAATACGACACTCTATCTGTTGGTCACTCTTCAACATCGATCAGCGCCGGACTTGGTATGGCGATCAGTGCGAAGAAAGAAGGTAAGAACCGTAAAGTCGTGAGTGTGATTGGTGATGGCGCGATTACCGCAGGTATGGCCTTCGAAGCCATGAACCACGCGGGCGATATCCACAATGACATGCTGGTTATCCTTAACGATAACGAGATGTCGATCTCTGAAAACGTCGGTGCTCTAAACAACCACCTCGCTCAAGTTCTTTCTGGCAGTCTTTACACGTCAATTCGTGAGGGTGGCAAGAAAGTGCTATCAGGCGTTCCGCCAATTAAAGAGCTCGTTCGTCGTACAGAAGAACATTTAAAAGGCATGGTTGTCCCTGGCACCATGTTTGAAGAGTTAGGCTTTAACTACATTGGTCCAATTGATGGTCACGATGTCAATGAGCTGATTAAAACGCTGAAGAACATGAGAGATCTAAAAGGTCCTCAGTTCCTGCATATCATGACGAAGAAAGGTAAAGGCTACGAGCCAGCTGAGAAAGATCCAATTGGCTACCATGGCGTACCTAAATTCGATCCTGCACATTCAAGTCTGCCTAAGAGCACCAGCTCTAAACCAACTTTCTCTAAGATTTTTGGCGACTTCCTGTGTGATATGGCCGCTCAAGATCCTAAGCTAATGGCGATCACGCCTGCAATGCGTGAAGGTTCTGGTATGGTGCGTTTCTCGAAAGAGTATCCAGAACAGTACTTTGATGTAGCAATTGCTGAGCAACACGCTGTGACGCTAGCAACCGGTATGGCGATTGCCGGTGATAAGCCAATTGTCGCTATCTACTCGACTTTCCTACAACGTGGCTACGATCAACTGATCCACGATGTGGCAATCATGGATCTACCGGTTATGTTCGCTATTGACCGTGCAGGTCTCGTCGGTGCCGATGGTCAAACACACCAAGGTGCGTTCGACTTAAGTTTCATGCGCTGTATTCCAAACATGGTGATCATGGCACCAAGCGACGAGAACGAATGTCGCCAAATGCTTTACACCGGTCACCAGCACACGGGTCCAAGTGCCGTTCGTTACCCTCGCGGTAATGGCATGGGTACTGAGATTCAAAGTGAGTTTACCGCTCTTGAGATTGGTAAAGGTCGTATCGTTCGCGAAAGCGAAAAAGCAAAAGATGGCTCGAAGGTCGCTATCCTAAGCTTCGGTACTTTCCTTGAGAGTGCACTTCAAACGGCTGATGCTATCGATGCTACAGTGGCAGATATGCGCTTTGTTAAGCCCCTCGACGAAGCTCTGATCAAACAACTTGCTGCTGACCACGATGTACTGGTAACTATCGAAGAGAATGCGATTGCAGGTGGTGCGGGCTCAGGTGTGATTGAATTCTTGATGCAAGAAAAACTACTGATGCCAGTATTGAACCTTGGCCTACCAGACAAGTTTATTGCTCAAGGTACTCAAGGTGAACTGCACGAAGAGCTTGGTTTGGACGCGAAAGGCATTGAGAAGTCTATCACTGACTATCTTGCCAAGTAGCTTTAATACGTAAGCTCGTAAGCTCCGCAAACAAAAAAGGTTGGCCCTAGGGTCAACCTTTTTAGTATCTGCTAATTAGTTTGGTGTATCGCCAACTAAACCTTAGCCCTTCAGTTAACTCACACTAACCAACCTGCGAAATGTGCCACGGCATACAACGAAATAGCCGCCATAATACCCGCTACAATATCGTCAATCATGATACCCAAGCCGCCGTGAATTCGCGCATCTAGCCAACCAATCGGCCAAGGTTTTACCATGTCAAAGAAGCGGAAAAGCACAAAACCAGTCAGAAGCCATTTCCAGTCATCGGCAGGGATATTCAGCATAGGCACTAAGCTCATGGTGATCCAAAAGCCCGCAAACTCATCCCAAACGATAGAACCGTGGTCATGCACGCCCATATCATCAGACGTTACTTGGCAGATCTTAATACCAATAATGCAGCTTACCACCACCACGGCAACGTAAGCAGGAAACGGTAGCTGAACCAACAATAGGTACAACGGAATTGACGCAAGCGTGCCCATTGTGCCGGGAATTATCGGCGATAAGCCACTGCCAAAACCCGTTGCTAAGAAATGCCAAGGATTTTTAAGAGAAATAAGAGAAAGTGGGTTTGTCATCAATTAACCTTAAAGTGATCGTAACCAGTTAAGTTCCAGCTTAGTGGTTCACCATTATTGTGTAATTCAAAATATTCTACAGGTCTTATCTGGCCAATGCAGGTGACTTTTGTACCAGTGTGTGACAAAGCACTTTCCAGCGACCCTTTATTCTCTTCTGGTACAGTAAAGCACAGTTCGTACTCTTCACCACTCGTTAGCGCATACTGCTGAGCTGAAGTGATATCAGGAGCGAACTGACGTAACTCTGGAGAGATAGGCAGCGTGCTTACATCAATACTCGCGCCAACTTGAGAACGCTTAAGGATATGTTTTAAATCAGCAATAACGCCATCAGAGATATCAATCGCAGATGAAGCAAGGTTCACTAGAGCCTGACCCGCTAACACTCGTGGGGCGCTCACATAATGTCTCTCTTCAAGCTCAGCAGCATAGGGCTTCGCTCTGTTCTGCTCAGGGTTAAGTAACACTTCTAAGCCAGCTTTGCTGTCACCTAGATTACCTGTTACGTAAATCCAGTCGCCCACTTTCGCGCCATCTCTGCGCAGCGCTCGTCCTTCAGGAACAAAGCCCTGTACCGTCAGTGTCAGGCTTAGTGGACCTTTGGTTGTGTCGCCACCAATTAACTGAATACCAAAGTAGTCTGCGAGTTTAAAAAAGGAGTCACAGAAGGGAGCAAGCCATGCTTCATCGATTTCAGGCATGGTTAAAGCAAAAGACACCCAAGCAGGCGTCGCGCCCATTGCAGCAAGGTCACTGATATTGGAAGCCAACGCTTTGTGTGCCACCCAAGCCGGATTCGCCTCAGCTAAGAAATGGGTACCAGCCACTAAGGTGTCCGTGCTGATCGCTATCTCAACATTGCCCGGCGCTTTGACCAAAGCACAGTCATCGCCCGCAGCCAGATGTACGTCTTTACGTTGTGGTTGTCGATTTACAAAATATTTTTCAATCAGGTTAAATTCGCCAGACATCACATGCCCTATCTTTAGTCTCATAAAAATCACCGTAATTATTGATATTACAGAAATTTAGTTACAAAAAAGGCCAGCATAAAAGCTGACCTTTAGATTCAATATACGAACGTCTTATTTCTTACGAACGTGTGGTGCAGCTTTATCAAGCACACCGTTAACAAACTTATGGCTGTCTTCTGCTGCAAATACTTTTGCAAGCTCGATAGCTTCGTTGATAACCACTTTGTATGGTACATCTTCGCGACGAGTCATCTCGTACATAGCTAAACGTAGAAGCGCTAGTTCCATCAGATCCAGATCTTGCATAGGGCGAGATACGAATGGACGAAGCTTGCTATCAAGTTCCATGTGGCTAAGAGCAACACCAGTTAGTAGGTCGCGGAAGTATGCAACGTCTGTTTCTGGCATAGCAAGAGCAGGCTCTGCAGCATGATGCTCTTCTTCATCATACTTACCACCAGATAAGAACTGTTCTTCAACGGTAGCAATATTTTCTTTAGTAATTTGCCAAGAATAAATTGCTTGTAGAGCAAATTGACGTGCGTTACGACGTGCGGCTGGTTTCACACTGGCCCCCATTAGGAATCGATTTCAGAAAGAACGTTGATCATCTCAAGTGCGCTAAGTGCTGCTTCTGCACCCTTATTACCAGCCTTGGTTCCTGCGCGTTCAATAGCTTGATCGATCGTATCAACAGTAAGAACACCAAACGCTACTGGAAGAGAATATTCCAGAGACACTTGTGCCAAACCTTTATTACATTCACTACAAACATAGTCAAAGTGAGGTGTACCGCCACGAATTACTGTACCAAGAGATACAATCGCATCGAACTTACCTGTTTTTGCAACGCGCTGCGCTACAAGTGGAAGTTCTACTGCACCAGGGCAACGAACAACAGTGATGTTGTCTTCGCTTACTTGTCCATGACGCTTTAAAGTATCGATTGCACCAGAAAGTAAACTTTCGTTAATAAAACTGTTGAAACGAGCAATAACGATAGCAATTTTTGCATTTGGCGCTGGGAAGCCACCCTCGATCACTTTCATAAGCCTTCCTTTAACTATTTTCATCAAGTGAGAATTGCCGGATTCTAGCACAAAACTGTGAGCAATATCTAATGGTAATTTAGAAGAACAGACACCGGCAATGTAAAGATGATAATGCAGCGCTGATCCCAAGCATATAGGAACAGCGAGTAACCAAGTTTGTGTGTTGAACACGTTTTGAGTCGGACTTGGCTACTTTGCTCTTTTGGCAAGATTTATCACCAAAAGAGCCACTGAAATCATCGGTAAATTATGTTGCTACAAACGGAGAAACGTCTGCTCGCTGACGCATGATTTATTCGCAAACGTACTCAACAACGTTAAGACCAAAACCACCCAATGCGTGGTAACGCTTAGAGCTTGAAGAAAGCAGACGCATATCGTGCACGCCTAGGTCTTGAAGAATCTGAGAACCGACACCAACACGACGCGAGGTACCCTGCTTCTTCGCCATAGTTGGCTGCTCGTTCTTGTCTTGCGCTTCGAATGTCTTCACTTTGTGAATCAAAGAATCAGACGACTCTTCGTTGCCAAGAATAACCAACACACCGCCTTCGTCGCCAATACGCTTCATCGCTTTATCTAGCGACCAGCTGCGTTCAGTACCACGGTCTGAATGAAGCAGATCGGTGAACGTGTCATGCAGGTGAACACGTACCAAAGGAGCACCTTCAGATAGGTCGCCTTTTTGCATCGCGTAGTGGATCTGGTTATCAATTGTATCGCGGTAAGTCACCAGCTCGAAATCACCGAATTCAGTTGGTAAATGGCATTGTGCTACACGCTCAATCGTTGTTTCTGTGTTGTTGCGGTATTCAATCAAGTCAGCAATCGTGCCTAGCTTGATGTCATGCTTTTCTGCGAACACTTCAAGATCTGGGCGACGAGCCATAGTACCGTCGTCGTTTAGGATCTCAACGATAACCGATGCTGGCTCACAGCCAGCTAGACGAGCTAAATCACAACCTGCTTCCGTGTGACCTGCGCGTGTTAGAACACCGCCATCTTGCGCTGTCAGTGGGAAAATATGACCAGGTTGAACAAGGTCAGCCGCTTTCGCATCTTTCGCCACTGCAGCTTGAACCGTCACTGCACGGTCTGATGCAGAGATACCCGTTGTTACGCCCTCTGCCGCTTCAATCGAAACAGTAAAGTTAGTGGTGTACTGTGCGTTGTTATCTTGAACCATAGGCGCTAGACCCATGCGGTTTGAACGCTCTTTGGTTAGCGTCAGACAAATTAAACCACGGCCGTACATCGCCATGAAGTTAATCGCTTCTGGCGTCACATGTTCTGCTGCCATGATCAGATCGCCTTCATTTTCGCGATCTTCATCATCCATCAGGATAACCATTTTTCCTAGTCGAATGTCTTCAATAATTTCTTGAGGAGTACTAATTGGCATTGTTCTATATCCTTTGAAATGGTTCTGCTTCCTAGAACCGACACTATTTAAACCTGATGATATTGCTTCGCTTTACAAAGTCTCGCTTAACGCACTTTGTATCAACGGTTAGGCAAAACCATTCTGCTGTAAGAATTCCATCGTTAATCGAGATTCAGGCTCAGATTCTTGTTGCTGACCTTGCAGTAAACGCTCCATGTAACGTGCTAATACATCAACTTCTAGATTCACTTTACGACCGACATTGAATTGGTCGATGGTGGTTTCTGAAGAAGTATGAGGAACGATAGTCAGCTTGAATGCGTTCTTACGTAAATCGTTCACAGTCAGGCTAATGCCATCAACTGTTACTGAGCCTTTTTGAGCCACGTATTTTGAGATTTCTGCTGGCATTTCTACCCAAAATTCAATCGCACGGCCAACTTGGTTACGTTCAACAATCTCACCCACGCCATCAACGTGACCAGACACTATATGTCCACCGAAACGCGTGGTTGGTAACATTGCTTTCTCAAGGTTAACTTTATCGCCCGCTTGGTAATCGACAAAACCCGTTTTTTTCAGGGTCTCAAGCGAAAGATCTGCACTGTAGCTGTGGTCGTTATATTCAACAACTGTCAAACACACACCATTGGTAGCGATACTGTCGCCTAACTTAACGTCAGCCATATCAAGCTTACCAACATTAACCGTTACGGTGATGTCTTCTCCGCGGGGAGTGATTGCACTCAATGTACCTACGGCTTCTACAATTCCTGTAAACATTTTAAAACTCTTTTTGTTGTCAACGACACGTATGTAGTTGGAGTAACTATTTCCACTGTGGTTTCGTTACTATCTGTTTCGAAATACGGGTTTCGCAACGATGCGAATATCCACACCAACCTGTCGAACATCTTTAATTTCTAGGTCAATAACGTCAGACATTGAAGTGAGCCCTAATGCACCCATCAAACCTCGTCCGTCACTGCCCATAAGTTTAGGTGCTAAATAAAGGATTAGCTCATCCACCAGCTGCTCTTCAATCAAGCTTTTTGCCAATGTTGCGCCCGCTTCGACCCAAATATGGTCGATATGATTGGCAGGTAATTGACGCATCAGATCGTGCAAATCGAGCTGACCTGCATCTGTGGTTGCGACTTCAATATCAGCAGATGCTTCGGCAACTCTCAACACCGATGTTGGAGTCTGGAATAACTTGAGTTCAGGACGCAGTTGGTTTTGACGATCAAGAATCACACGAATCGGCTGACGCAGCTCGTCTTCAGCGTAATGACCTTTGATACTGCTTGGCAACTCTGCCCAACGAACATTCAACGACGCGTTGTCTTCAATCACCGTCTGGCTAGTTGACAACACAGCGCCTGATTTTGCTCGGTAGTTCTGAACATCACGACGTGCTTCTGGCGATGTGATCCACTGGCTTTGGCCATTTTCCAATGCCGTTTGCCCATCAAGGCTAGCGGCCATCTTTAACTGAACGAATGGCATGCCAGTTTGCATACGCTTGATAAATGCAGGGTTCAAGTCGAGAGCGTCTTGCTCTAGCAAACCGATTTCAACCTCAATACCCGCATCGCGTAGCATTTTGATACCACGACCTGCGACTTTTGGGTTTGGGTCCTGCATGGCACAAATCACTTTGGCTACTTGAGCCTTAATCAAACCTTCAGCACAAGGCGGCGTTCGACCGTAATGAGAACAAGGCTCTAGCGTGACATAAGCCGTCGCACCTTTTGCTTTGTCGCCTGCCATTCGCATGGCATGTACTTCAGCATGAGGTTCGCCCGCTTTGGCATGAAAACCTTCACCAACGATCTGACCGTCGGTTTGTACAATGACACAACCCACATTAGGGTTTGGCGCAGTAGTGTAAATGCCGCGTTTTGCTAACTGAATAGCACGCGACATCATTTGAAAATCTAGGGGGGTAAAGTTTGACATGATTGAGGAGTTAATCCTCTAATTTAGCGATTTCTTCGCCAAACTCTCGGATGTCTTCAAAGCTGCGGTAAACAGAGGCAAAACGAATGTACGCCACTTTATCCAATTCTTTCAATTGGCCCATCACAAGATTACCAATCATCTCGCTTGGTACTTCACGCTCACCAGTTGCACGGAGTTGTGACTTAATCGTACTGATCGCAAGTTCAATCGCGTCAGCACTCACTGGGCGTTTTTCTAGGGCGCGCTGTACACCACCCACCATTTTATCTTCATTAAATGGTTCGCGGTTTCCATTCGACTTTATGACTTTAGGCATCACAAGTTCTGCCGATTCGAACGTAGTAAAACGTTCACTACATGCAAGGCATTGACGGCGACGACGAACCTGATGGCCATCGGCTACCAGTCTTGAATCGATTACTTTAGTGTCGTTCTCTGAACAAAAAGGACAATGCATATCACCTCCAAATAATTGAATATCAGTGTAACGGAATTGCCAAACGTTAGGAAAGAAAAAGGGCCAATTAAGGCCCTTTTGTGTGGTGATTCATTGATTATTGCTACTCGACCGCCATTTCAAAAATGAGCTGAGGAGTAAAATTAACGACCAGCGTTAACCGCGGACTAAATAGTTCGCTTTACCTACCCATTTGTAGCTTGTCAGCTCTTCTAAGCCCATTGGGCCGCGAGCATGCAATTTCTGAGTAGACACGGCAACTTCAGCACCTAAACCAAACTGTGCTCCATCAGTGAAACGTGTTGATGCATTCACATAAACCGCTGCAGAACCAACAGAGTTAATGAAACGCTCTGAGCTCTCTAAGCTATTGGTCATGATCGCATCTGAATGACTCGCGTTGTGTACACGCATGTGGTCAATCGCTTCTGCCACATCCGCTACCACTTTCACGCCTAGCGTGTAGCTTAGCCATTCAGTGTCAAAGTCGCCTTCAACCGCATCACGTTGGTCTTCAAAACCCGCTAGCAGCGATTTTGCACTGGTATCAGCAACTAAGGTTACCTTGCCGGCTAAACGCTGTTTCAGCTTAGTTAGGAAAGCTTCAGCAACCGCTTCATGCACTAGCAGTGTATCTAACGAGTTACACGCCGATGGACGTTGAACTTTTGAGTTTTCGACCACATCGACAGATTTCTCAAGATCAGCGCTTTCATCAACGAAGATATGGCTGATACCAAAGCCGCCGATGATTACTGGGATGGTGCTGTTCTCTTTACACATCTTGTGTAGACCAGCGCCGCCACGAGGAATGATCATATCCACGTAGTCGTCCAGTTTAAGCAGTTGAGAAACGAGTTCACGATCAGGCTTCTCGATGTACTGAACAGAAGCGGCTGGAAGCTCCGCTTTCTCTAATGCAGACTGGATAACCTTAACCAGTTCCATGTTCGAGAAAAACGTCTCTTTACCACCACGTAGAATGCTTGCGTTACCTGTCTTCAGACACAGAGCTGCAATATCGATGGTTACGTTCGGACGCGCTTCATAGATAACACCCACCACACCAAGTGGCACGCGGCGGCGAGACAGTGACATACCGTTTTCTAGTACTTTGCTGTCAATTTCGCTGCCAACTGGGTCATTCAGGCTAATCACGTTACGAACATCGTTAGCGATACCGGTTAAGCGCTCTTCGTTAAGAAGTAGACGATCGAGCAGTGCGTCAGTTAAACCCGCTTCACGACCCAGTTCGATGTCTTTCGCGTTCGCTTCTAAAATCGTTGTTGCGTTTGCTTCTAGCTCATCAGCGATAATCGCCAATGCTTTATTCTTTTGCGCCGTAGATGCGGTCGCTAGGTGGAAAGCAGCGTCTTTTGCTGCGATACCCATGTTAGTTAAATCCACGTTTAACTCTCCCTAAATTCTGTCTGTCTTTGGATGCAAAAAGGTGATTCACCTTATCATCACGAGCTACTCTTGGATTACAACTAGGTCGTCACGGTGAATGACTTCTGACCCATAATCGTATCCAAGGATGTCGCCAATATCTTTACTGTGCTTGCCTGCAATTTTTGCTAGGTCTTGGCTTGAATAACTGGCGATACCACGCGCAATTACTTTGCCTTTGCTGTCTGTGACTTGGGTAACTTCACCACGAGAGAATTCGCCTTTAACTCGAACAACTCCTTTCGCCAACAAGCTGCTGCCTTTGGTGTTGACTGCGTTTACTGCGCCGTCGTCAACCACGATGTCACCTGCTGAAGCAGGGCCCGCTAAAATCCAGCGTTTACGGTTTTCAAGCGCTTCCGCTAAAGGCAAGAAACGTGTGCCTTGTGGGTTATCACTCAGTGAATCAAACACCACATTTTCAGCACTGCCCGCAGCAATAATCACTTCGATGCCTGCGCGACGAGCAATGTCAGCCGCCTGCAGTTTTGTCGCCATGCCGCCAGTACCCAACGTAGTACCGCTGCCACCTGCGATCTTACGCAGCGTGTCATCAATGGTTTTCACTTCTTTGATGAGCTCAGCATTTGGATCTTTACGAGGGTCAGCCGTAAACAGGCCTTTTTGGTCTGTTAGTAGCAAAAGCTTATCAGCACCGCACAAAATACCCACTAAGGCCGACAAGTTATCATTGTCGCCCACTTTAATTTCGTTGGTTGCTACTGCGTCGTTTTCGTTTACTACCGGAATAATATCGTGCTCAACCAGTGCGTTGATCGTGTCACGTGCATTAAGAAAACGCTCGCGATCATCGAGATCAGCACGAGTCAGTAGCATCTGGCCAATCTTAAGGCCATAGATAGCAAACAAAGACTCCCAAACTTGAATCAACTGACTTTGCCCAACTGCCGCAAGCAACTGTTTGCTCGCCATTGAGTTGGGAAGTGCGGGGTAACCAAGGTGCTCACGTCCTGCTGCAATTGCACCAGACGAAACCATAACCACAGAGTGGCCTTGTTTTTTTAATTCAGCACATTGACGAACCAGCTCAACCATATGAGCGCGGTCTAATGCCAATGTTCCACCAGTTAAGACACTGGTACCCAGTTTAACAACGACAGTTTTACGCTGTGTTGTTGTCCCGCTTTGATGATTTGTTGTCATGAAGTCTTTTATGGATAAAACAAATAAGAGGTGATGTTTTAGCAATCAAAAGGGGAATTCACAAGCAGAAAAGGTGCGAAATCGCACCTTTTTGCTTTATATAGAAGAGTAACCTTTAAAATTAGACGAATTCGACAGACTCTTCGTCTAATTGGATACTGATTTCAAACTTACTTTGAAGTTCATCAACCAGTTTCTTGTGGAAGGCTTCTTGAGTTCGAGAGACCTCAGCGACCGCCTTTTTAGGTAACGGCAAAGAATCCCAGTTACCATCGATGTTGTACTTGCCGATATTGTACTTCGCCGAATATCCCTCTTCCGACTTATCCAATTCGAGCCACCAGCCCCAGAACTCGCGTTCTTCTGGTGATTTTTTATCGTTCACACATACAGACAAGCAATCAAAGATATAGTGGCCTTCTTCTGATTGCGGTTCCCTTAAGTAAGGCCCGATCGCCTTTAAAACATTCAACAAGCGGTAATGCGTAGGTTGTTGTGTCACTTCTGACATATTGAATCTCCATTTTCAATGTTAAGAATGACGTTACTCAGACTGTTATACGTAGAAACTACGCATTTAGATTTTATAAATGACCTCTGAGTATCAGGTACTTAGTTTGTACATTTTTCATGCTTAACTAATTTAGGAGAAATGTCATCTAAATAATTCATCCTCAAGCCACTTTATCGCCAATTCGAGGGATTGCTCATAACCTTGTGTAATTGACTTAGCTTTGATTTTCTTCGCTTTTCCGTAATCACTGTAAATAGCAACCAGTTGATTATCCATTGGCGGTGAAACCGGGTCGCCTTCCAGAGCCAATGCCAAGATAGGAACACTGGTTTTACTGTTTGACAGCAAACCTTGTACCTTGAGTGACCACGCCATCAACTGCCCAGAAAGGCTATTGATATCGACCGCCCCTTTACCAAGGCGCGAAGCCAACACATCTAGATGCATTTTAGGCATCTGCTTAAGTTTGTCTGCATGAACAAAGATATCGTGAATTGGCGCGCCTAAAGAAATACACGCTTTAATCTTATGTTGCTCGAGGAAAGATAATCTCACCATCGCATTGCCACCGAAGCGGAAACCAAACAAGCCGACTTTGTGGTGATCGACCCATGGGATGTTAGGCAATTCATTCAGCACTGCTTGGTGAAGACAAGATGAGTCTTCTGTTAACGGCCAATGTGCACTGTGCCCTATTGATGGCATGTCTACCGTTAACATAGCAATGTTCTTAGGTGCTAAATAATCCCTAAACAGGCGCCACATATCGGTTTGCAAGCTATCTAGACCCGCGCTGACAATCACAACCGGTTGTGGTTTATCTGTCTTGGTTAGATGCAAGTTCGCTTTGATCTTCTTGTTTTGGTATGGAATATCAATCTGCTTGACGATCAACTTAGTGTGCTTGATCGCTTCAGAATACGCTGCGTTGGCCAACACTTGAGCCTGAGCTGCCAAGTTGTCGTTCTTGAGGTGTGGGTAACCCGCAATACTGAAGCACAACGATGCGGAAAATAGCTCTTCAGCCATCTCTTCACCATTCTTCTCATTAGAACGATTTTGATGCTGCATACCCAGCTTGGTCCATTCGTATGCCCAGTTACCACTTCGGTAACCCATGACCGTATCAAGCCACTCATCGGTTGTACGAGAGTTATCTGATGACGCGATGCGAGCCAATACCGCTTCCTGCTCTATTGGATTAACGCCTTGCCATACCCACTGAAGACGTCTTAGGTTTCGATACCATGATGAGTTTTGCTGTTCACGTTTCTCATCCAATAGCGCTTCAGAGCTTGGCATGTATTGTGTCAACATTGAGGTCTCTTTCGCTTGCTTGTGCTTTACAAACAAAGTTTCCGAAAGGTTCGAGCTCGTTTCTTCTGGTTCAGACATTGGGATACTTAATAAGAAATGGTTGTCACTAATAATATAAAAAAAAATGACCCTATAAAGGGTCATTTCTCAAAAAACTAAGTTTACGCTTATTTTGACTTGCGATTTACTGGCTCTACGTAGCTTAGGCTAGTATCCCAAGGTTGCTCAATCCATGTGTCTTGAGCGATATCAACAATGTACTCGTCTAGCAAATCAGCGCCAGATGGTTTTGCACATACAGCGATCAGTTTCGCTTTAGGGTACATTTCGCGAAGCTTACGTGCAGTGTCACCACTATCAACCAAGTCTTCAACGATTAGGAAGCCTTCGCCGTCACCTTCAGGTGCTTTAACTACTGTCATATCACGTTGGTGATCGTGGTCGTAGCTAGAAATACAAATCGTATCTACGTGACGAATACCTAGCTCACGAGCCAAGATTGCACCAGGAACCAAACCACCACGGCTTACTGCCCAGATGCCTTTCCACTGCTCTGCTGGCATTTGCTTTTCAGCAAGTTGACGGCAGTAAGTCTGCATGTTGTCCCAAGTGATAACGAATTTGTTGCTCATAGTATAAAACCTAATAATTTTGTCATGTTATTAGAGGCTATTTCAAACATAGCCTCTTCAGCGATTAAGCAGAAATCTAGACGATTAAGCGAAAATGTATTTAAGAATAAAGATAGCCGACATTACCCACACTGCAGGTGAAACGTCGCGACCTTTACCACTTAGCAGCTTAATTGCAGCGTAAGCGATGAAACCTAGTGAGATACCCTCAGCGATAGAGTACGTCAGCGGCATAAGCAGACATGTTACCACGACTGGTGCTGCTTCCGTAAGATCACGCCAATCAATGCCAACTAGGCCAGACATCATCAGAATTGCTACATAGAAAAGTGCACCTGATGTTGCGTAAGCCGGAATCATACCTGCAAGTGGCGAGAAGAAAAGAGCCAGTAGGAATAAGATACCAACAACAACAGCCGTTAGACCGGTACGGCCGCCTTCAGCAACACCCGCAACACTCTCAACATAAGAAGTAGTATTTGATGTACCTAGCAGTGCACCAATAGATGTTGCTGTAGAGTCAGCAAGCAGTGCTTTGTTCAAGCGAGGTAGTTTGCCGTCTTCTTTGATTAGGTTTGCTTTCGTTGCAACACCAACCAGAGTACCCGCTGTATCGAACAAATCGACGAACAAGAACGCGAATACCACTGAAATCATACCGATTTCAAATACAGCAGAGAAATCAAGCTGCATGAATGTAGGAGCAAGGCTTGGTGGTGTAGACATGATGCCGCCGTATTGAACGTCACCAATAACAATGCCAAGAGCTGTGATAGCTAGAATCGCAATCATTACTGCCCCTTTCACGCCACGGTGAACAAGAGCAATCGTTAGGAAGAAACCAAGTGAGCCTAGGATAGGAGCAATCGCGGTAATGTCGCCCAGTGAAACTTTAGTTGCTGGGTTAGAAACAACGATGCCTGCATTGCTAAGCGCAATAAACGCTAGGAAAAGACCGATACCTGCAGAGATACCAACACGCAGAGACATAGGGATCGAGTTGATAATCCATTCACGGATCTTAAAGATGCTTAAGAAGATGAAGATTACGCCTGATACGAAAACCGCTGCCAGAGCAACTTGCCACGTATAACCCATACCCATTACAACAGCGTAGGTAAAGAATGCGTTCAAACCCATGCCTGGAGCTTGAGCAATTGGGTAGTTAGCAACAAAGCCCATGATGAAACAGCCAATAGCAGCCGCTAAACAGGTTGCTACAAATACAGCGCCATGGTCCATACCAGCATCAGCTAGAATCATTGGGTTTACAAAAATGATGTAAGCCATTGTTAGGAAGGTTGTTAGACCTGCGATGATTTCAGTGCGCACATTGGTGCCATTTTCACTGAGTTTGAATAGCTTTTCGAACATTATCGAATCCTATAAGGGTAAAAAGTAAACGGTTGCGTAATCGATTGGCTGTGGATTATAAAGTTATCAAATAACAAATTCCAGATAGAATTAAGGCTCTAATCGATATTTATCAGAATGCCGTATGAAACAAAGCGATTAAAAATGAAGATATCACCGATAAATAACCATTAAAAACAAACAATTAACAACAATAGACTCACTAAAACTAGTTGGTTGTTTTTTCTACCATCGGTTATTTTCATTGATAATCTAGCCAGTAAATTCTGAATTCAAACTCACAATAGTTATGTATTTTTCAACAGGATCAGTAATAAGGCGCAAATTGATATTTCGGCGTTTAAAAAACAACCACGCAGAACAGCAAGGAAAGTGACAAGCGAAAGCGGTTTGGAAAAGTAGCAGGCAAAAAAAACGCCACTCAAAACTGAGTGGCGGTAGAATCTGTCAACCAAAAGGGCTGTAAAAGAATTCCAATATATAGGGGTGAACAAAACTGTTCGAGTTACATGCTTACGGTATTAGTAACCAAAGCTTGTAGGGTATGCAAAGTTGCTAGTGTAAACAGAGCTGTTAATCCAGAACATTGCAGATGGTAAACCTTTCATAACTATCACCTTAATAAATCAATAAAAAACGAATTTGATTTCTCGGTTCCTTGGAGGCGATAAAACGGACTCATCCTTTGAGCATTTACTCTTCATCTCAGAAGTTGGTTATTAATATACCCCAAAGAAAAAAGATTACAAGTATTTTTTGCTATACGTCACACTTTTGGCCATTTACGGTTATTTTGCAAACTTATTTTGTAATAAAATTACAAAATAGAATTAAACAAACGTTTGCCTGCTCCATTTATAAGCATCAAGGCGCTTAGCTGTGATCAGATGGACAAGATCGCTTTCAAAATTTGAGCTATTTGAGGTTTAGAACCGCTACTCGTCAAAACGCTCAAGTGGTATGCTGTTGCCATCAAAACAGACCGATATTTTAGATTTTTGTTCTAGGTTTTTCCCCATACAAAACCTAAATATATGGTTATTAAATAAAAAAGGAGTCATCCGTGTCTGAATTCCATTCTGAGATCAGTAAATTATCCCCTGCCCCTATCTGGCAGTTCTTCGATAAGATTTGCTCAATCCCACACCCTTCTAAGCATGAAGAAGAGCTTGCTCAATACATTATTGCTTGGGCAACAGAGCAAGGCCTAGATGTACGTCGTGACCCAACGGGTAACGTATTCATCAAAAAGCCAGCAACGGCGGGTATGGAAAACAAAAAATGTGTAGTGCTACAAGCTCACATCGATATGGTTCCACAAAAGAACGAAGACACAGTTCATGACTTTGCTAAAGATCCAATTCAACCATACATTGATGGTGAGTGGGTTACAGCTAAAGGCACAACGCTTGGCGCTGATAACGGCATGGGCATGGCTTCTTGCCTAGCGGTTCTTGCTTCAAACGAAATCCAGCACGGCCCTATCGAAGTTCTACTAACAGTAGATGAAGAAGCAGGCATGACTGGTGCTTTCGGTCTTGAAGCGGGTTGGTTAGAAGGCGATATCCTTCTTAACACCGATTCAGAGCAAGAAGGCGAAGTGTACATGGGTTGTGCTGGCGGTATCGACGGCGCAATGACATTTGAAATTGCTCGTAATGCGATTCCAGCTGACTTCGTAACACGTAAGCTAACGCTAAAAGGCCTAAAAGGCGGTCACTCTGGTTGTGACATCCACACAGGTCGTGCAAACGCAAACAAACTGCTTGCTCGCTTCCTAGCGGGTCACGCAAAAGAGCTAGACCTTCGCATCGTCGAATTCAAAGGTGGTAGCCTTCGTAACGCGATCCCTCGTGAAGGTTTCGTAACGGTTGCTGTTCCTGCGGCAAACCAAGAAAAACTGGCTTCACTATACAACTACTACACTGAGCTGCTTTCAACAGAGCTAGGTAAAGTAGAAGACAGCATCGTGACTTTCAATGAAGAAGCTTCTGTAGAAATGGGCGCACTTGCGTCAGCAGACCAAGCTCGCTTTATCGCGGCACTTAACGCATGTCCAAACGGCGTGATTCGTATGAGTGACGAGATTGAAGGTGTTGTGGAAACGTCTCTAAACGTAGGTGTTATCACAACAGAAGAGAACTCAATCACAGTACTTTGCCTGATCCGCTCTCTTATCGATTCAGGTCGTAGCCAAGTAGAAAGCATGCTTCACTCTGTTGCTGAACTAGCAGGCGCTAACATCGCGTTCTCTGGTGCTTACCCAGGTTGGAAACCAGACGCAGATTCAGAAATCATGCATATCTTCCGTGACATGTACGAAGGTATCTACGGTCACAAGCCAAACATCATGGTTATCCATGCTGGTCTTGAGTGTGGTCTATTCAAAGAACCTTACCCGAACATGGATATGGTTTCTTTCGGCCCAACCATCAAGTTTCCGCACTCTCCTGATGAGAAAGTGAAGATCGACACCGTTGAGCTATTCTGGAACCAAATGGTTGCATTGCTTGAAGCGATCCCAGAAAAAGCTTAATTCGATAAGCTATGTTTGTTCAGTAAATGGTGTTTTACAGTAAACACCGTTTATCTGAGACAAAATAAAACAGGTACTCAATGAGTACCTGTTTTTGTATCTAATCTTTGTAGCTACTACTTGTGACTAAATAAACAATTAAGCGCGTGAAGCCGCGTAGCTTTCTAGCTCATCAATTGAAGTTTGTGCCACAACTTCGCCATCGATGAAGTACGTCACCATCTCGCCATCACGAACACCGATTAACGTCGCACGCTCACCAGACTGGTAAGTAATGTCCATTTGGATCGTGTTTTCATCAATCTGCTGCATTTGACCTTTTTCGATCACATCTGCACTCGTGATAGGACCCACTGGCGCTTCCGTTAGAGACGGATCAAGTTGGTGGTTGATGTCTAGGTAAGTATCAGTCTTAGTATCAAAGATGTGCGGAGCACCTGTTAGTGGGTTGCTACCAGTCCAGAACTCTAGTGAGTTGAATACTATGTAATCGGCAGCAACTGTTAGACCGTATGCAGGTGCAAGTAGAATGTTCAAACCACCACGAGCGTAACGGTTATCAACAGCCTTGATGTTGAACTTCATTAGGTAACCCGTTACTGCGTTGCTACCAACACAGCCAGATAAAGCAACAGATACCACCGCTAGTGCTACAACTTTTGAAATTGTTTTTTTCATTTTGATCTCAATATTTGAATTTGGCCGCCAAAAAATGGCGGTGGATAATACCAACGAACTGAATGACAAATATCAGCTCTAAGTTAATGTATTGTCATAAAATTCAAAATTTTAAACACCCTTCAATTAGCCAGATAAAAAACTGAAACCAATTCAGAAGCCCCTTCATAAAAAACTTTTGTCGTCACCGTAAAGCGATTGATTCGTACTAAAAATCAACGATTGCTACATTCCGTGTTAACGAATTATCACCATGTTGAGAACAACCTAAATGGCAAGACTAAAACCTAATCAACCATTCGAATTACTTGGTTATACTGTTCAGCCAGGACAGCGAATGGAGATTGAACTGCAAGCGGCTCAGCTTTACACGCATTCTCCACTTTCGATCCCGATTGAAATTATTCACGGTCGCCAAGCAGGCCCAACACTGATGGTAAATGCGGCTATCCACGGCGATGAGCTAAACGGTGTTGAGATTGCACGACAACTGACCAATGCGATTGATCCAAAGAAACTGAAAGGGACATTAATTGTTGTGCCTATCGTTAACGTATTTGGCTTTATCCATAAATCTCGTTACCTACCAGACCGTCGTGACCTAAACCGTTGCTTCCCTGGCAGTGAGAAAGGATCGTTAACATCACGTATCGCTTACACCTTCTTTGAGAACGTGGCAAAGCACTGTGATTACATTCTGGATCTACACACGGGCGCGATTCACCGTACCAATCTGCCACAGATTCGTGCAAACCTATCGAACCCTGAGACACTGCGCATCGCAAAAGCGTTCGCAACACCCGTGATTATTGATTCTCCACTGCGCGACGGTTCACTGCGTAGCGAAGCGGAAAAACTGGGTATTCCTGTATTAACTTACGAAGGTGGTGAAGCGCTGCGTTTTGATCACCTCGCGATTCGTGCGGGTTACCTTGGCGTGCATCAAGTGATGAAAGAAATCGGCATGCTGCGCCCTAACCGTAAGAAGTTACCAGAGCCAGTATTGAGTAAATCCACCAGCTGGATCCGCGCTGAATCAGACGGTATTTTGCGTAACATGGTAAGACTTGGCGAACAGGTTGAAGCAGGACAAACCCTTGCTTACATCAGCTCTCCATTGGGTCACCAAGAAGGCCAAGTGATCACAACCAAAGGCGGTATCGTGATTGGTCAGCAAACTCTGCCTTTGGTCAACGAAGGTGATGCTGTGTTCCACATCGCTTACTTCAAGCAAGACGATGAAGAAGTAGGACAATCAGTAGAAAGCTACATTGAAGAAGTGGCAGAAGACGATTGGCTAACTGCACTGAATAACTGATCAGACAATGCTTAACAGTTTAAGAGCTCGACGTTAAAAGCGAGAAGCCAAACCGAGCTCTTAAACACAATAAAACAGAACTCCACAAACTAAAAAGCCCCAAAACACTTTTAACTCGAAAGAAAAAAGTTGTATCGGGGCTTTTTTTTCACAAATCCCTTATCTTAAAATTAAGGGATCTATAAATTAGTCATGCACTGAATTATTCAGCGTCTTGTTGCTCTTCTGCACGAGCTTTAGCGCGCGCTTCACGTGCTTGCTCAGCTTTAAGCTCTTTAGTGTGACGTAGTTCGTCACGCTCTTTACGTTGCTCTGATTTACGCTCGTTACGTTCAGCTTGGTTAGCGATGAAAGATGCTAGCTCTTTCTCTGCCCACTCTTGTGCTAGAGCTTCAGTTTCGAAACCAGACTCACGCTTAGATACTGTAGTGCTGCGAGACGTTACTTGACGAGTAATCTCTGCACACCAACCGTTGCGTTTTTCTGTAAGGCGGATATCAAATTTTTTGTTCTTAGACATGTTCTATTTTTTCCTAAGGGAGATCATTAAGGGATCGGTCAACTTTGATAACTCCATCTAAGTGAGCATCTTTTAACACCATCCCTTGGTAAGCGCGGTATTAGAGCACAAATCAATGAATATTGCTGCAAATATTTGCAGCGGATCACACTCCAATGCTGCAAATCGTTTGCGCCTAATTTCAATCGGTTCATAACTCTCGGTTCACCATCAACTTCTATCCTATTTTATCGATAACAATGAAATGAACTATGCTCAAACAGAGATAAATGAAAGAGATACCTGCTTGCTCAGGTTTATAGACTCTACTGTCTCACCTACTCCGCTCATAATTAAAATAGCTAAGGAGTTGCTATGGATAGCTTCATCAAAAATTTACCCAAAGTTGAGCTGCACTTACATATAGAAGGCACATTAGAGCCAGAGCTGATGTTCCAACTCGCCAAGCGTAATAACCTGTCGATTCCCTTTGAGACCCCAGACCAAGTTCGAGACGCGTACCAGTTCCACAATCTTCAATCCTTTCTCGATATCTATTACCAAGGTGCAAACGTACTGATTCATGAACAAGATTTCTACGACCTGACGTGGGCTTATCTGTTGAAGTGTCAGCAAGATAATGTGGTTCATACTGAGATCTTCTTCGACCCTCAGACTCACACTGAACGCGGCATTGACTTTGAAGTCATCGTTGGCGGGATTACTCGAGCTTTGAATCAAGTGGAGCAAGAGCTTGGTATCAGCAGCCAACTGATCATGTGCTTTCTGCGTCATCTCGATGAAGACAGCGCTTTTGAAACACTCAAACAAGCCCTTCCTTATAAAGATAAGATCATTGCCGTTGGGTTAGATTCATCAGAACAGGGCAATCCACCAGAGAAGTTTAAACATGTATTCCAAGAAGCGATCAACCAAGGCTTTCTGACTGTCGCGCACGCCGGAGAAGAAGGCCCAGCACAAAATATTAGCGACGCACTGAGCTTGCTAGGCATTACCCGAATTGATCATGGCGTTCGCTGTGTAGAAGATGAAGAGTTGATGGAACAGCTAATAGCAAAACGTACACCACTGACCGTCTGCCCGCTGTCGAATACCAAGCTCAAGGTGTTTGAGACCATGCAAGAGCACAACATCGTCGAGTTGCTGAGAAAAGGGCTGTGCGTCACCATCAATTCCGATGATCCGGCTTACTTCGGCGGCTATATGAATGATAACTTCCTCGCCGTCGCCAATGCTCACCCAGTGACCAAAAACGAATTGGCGCAGTTCAGTATTAATGCCATCGAAGCCAGTTTTATCTCGCCTCACGCCAAGGAAGATCTCATCACACAGGTACGCCAATACCTTGCTGCGAGTACTTAATGAGTTATCAAGATCAAAAAGGGAAGCTCTGAGCTTCCCTATCTATATCAATAGATAACTAATTGGCTTAGCCCGGGTGACCATCCACTCTTGGCGTTAACAGCATCATCCCAAATTTCCAGATAAATAGACCGAACGCTAACGTCCATAAACCCGCGCTGATATTGACCATCTCAAATAAATACGCCGGGAAGAATGTCACACCTAAACTACGAACGAGTGCCGCGATAAATATAGCCGAGAACGCCAAAGCCATACTTGGCCCTTTATAGATAGCACGGCCAGTATGTCCCATTGTCACGCGCGTGATCATCGCCAGAATTAACCCACTCAAACCGCCAATCGCAAACAGGTGCAGCATGTTATGGCTCGCGAACGGGTTATCTAGCAAACCGCGTAACAGCAAGCTGAGAGGGATACATAGGTAAGCCGCATGCAGCGACCACACCAAGGGTTCTGATAGTGTTGTCCAAGGCTTCCAGCGGATAAAGCGCACCAACTGTGTCACACCTGCAAATACCATCAACTCATTGCCGACTTGAGCAAAGGTCAATGGGAAGAAACTCAACACAAATAAACCAACCAAAGGTAGATTCGCTAGCCATTCCAACCAAACTAAGGGTTGAGCTTTTTCAAAATCAAAACGACGCGCCGTGAAGAATGGAATAACTCGCCCACCCATTACAGACAGCAACAACGTAAACCACCACAACATCGCTTGCCATACCGCTGATGAAGGAAATGGAGGCATACCCTTAATGGTCGCGTAACTAGCAAAGTTCGCCACGATAGCCAATATAAACAGTGGTACAAAGAACAGGTTCTTCCAGCCTTTCGACTTCACGACTCGGAAACCAATTTCGTAGGCGGCGAAGATTAAGAACAGCGCCTCAATCGACGAGATAAGCCATAACGGTGCGGGGGTCCAAAACAGAATACGAGGTGCGATCCATAAACCAACCAAGGCTGCCAATCGATAGTGCTTGGTGCCGTTGACACCCGTCCAGGTTTGTACTGCCGTTAACACAAAACCGACCACTATCGCCATTGAGAAACCAAACAGCATCTCATGCACGTGCCACCACAGTGCGGGAACTTTTAAAATCTCAGGCTGACCGTTTTGGAACATGATGACCCAAGCTACAATCGCAATCACGGCATAGAGACTGCCTAAAAAGAAGAAAGGTCGAAAGCCTAAACGCAGGTAGGCTGGAATCGCGTCTTCTACACTTTTATCTGTGATATTTAACAAACTCGTTCCTCATTTCAGATAACAAGCCAAGAGTGGCTTCTGGGAATTGCTATTTCATAGTCAAATTCATGATGCAGTAATCATCACTGCAATATTGCCTAACGTAATGCATGAAACGCGCCAAAGGTATAAAGCCAATAAAAACAACCAACAAAGAGTCTTTAGGCTTCAAAAAAGTGTCAATAAAACACACCCTATAAAAGTCATTTAGACTCATGAGTGTGTAAAATAAAAAACTACTGACATTTGATGAAGCCAAACATATAGTAAGACTAGACTTAAATGGAACAACTCAGACAAGGAATGCGATGTATATTTTTGGTTATGGCAGTTTAATCAACTCATCTTCACGTCAGCTTACCAGTCAGACAGGGCAAGCGATCCCTGCGATTGTTCATGGCTTGATTCGCCATTGGAGCAAGATCGATGACAGCTATGTCTTATCCCCTTTGATCGTCAATCTCGGCGAAGGACAAGTGAATGGTGTGTTGCTTGAGGTGGATGATATTGCACTGGCTGAGTTTGATCGCCGTGAGCGTGGTTATCACCGTATCGAATTAAAGGCCTCTCAGATAGAAAGCCAAGATGAATTCAAACAGGATCAACCGATCTGGGTTTACATCAAAGACGAGATTGAAGCACCTTGCGAAAACAGCCCTATCGTTCAAACCTACGTCGATACTGTATTAGCAGGATGTTTAGAGGTGTCTGAAAGCTTTGCGGCGCACTTCGTTAAACACACACAAGGTTGGCATCACCCATTAGAAAATGATCGCCACCAGCCTAAATACGGCAACCTTGCTGGGGTTTCCGATCACCATCACAGTGTGATTGATGGCTTGATACTAACTGTACGCAGCTAGTTGATTTAGGTTGGTGAACACATTGACTCACCAACCTAAAGTGAGCTTAAACGACACGAATACCTGCTGGCATCGCACGTTCAGGTGTTAGCAATACACTTTCAGATTCATCTTCCGTTTCTGCACAAAGCAACATGCACTCAGAAGTGTGGCCTCTCATCTTCGCCTTCGCTAGATTGCACAAAACAACAACCTGCTTACCCATCAACTCTTCTTCTGTGTAGTAAGGGACTAGGCTGGTCACCGTTTGCAGTGTCTTGTCACCAACATCCACTTGCACTATGTAAAGCTTGTCGGCGTTTTCATGACGCACAACCTCAATGATCTTACCCACACGCATTTCTAACTTAGCAAAGTCACCATAAGAGACAGTATCCATTTCTCACTTCCTATATTGGTTTATTTTTACTCATTAAATCATTTACTAAAATTGAGTAAAATGTAAATGTTTACACTAGCATTAAGCCTAATAATTACAAGCGGTAAAGATCTCATTACTGGAAGTAAAATGAGAGTTTCGTTGCCTTAATATCATTGTCGGTGTTAAATAGATGAAGCAATGTATAGAGGTTAAAAATGGCAACAATTAAAGATGTAGCAAAGGAAGCTGGTGTTTCTGTTGCAACCGTATCTCGAGTGATCAACAAGTCTCCCAAGGCGAGTGCAAGCTCGGTAGAGTCTGTAACGAAAGCGATGTCTAAACTCGGCTATCGACCGAATGCCAATGCTCGAGCGCTGGTAAGCCAAAGCACGAACACTGTTGGTGTATTGGTCGGTGACATCTCCGATCCCTTTTTTGGCACGCTGGTTAAGGCTGTCGACAATGTCGCTCGTGAGAACGGAAAACATATCCTTGTCGGTAATGGCTCGCACGTTCGTGAAGAAGAGAGACAAGCGATTGAATTGCTGATTAACAGCCGTTGTGACGCCCTGGTGATCCACTCTAAAGGCCTCACCGACGAAGAACTGATTGCCTATGCAAAAGAGGTCAAAGGCTTAGTACTGATCAACCGTTATATTGCTGAGATTGCCAACCGCTGTATTTTCTTAGACAACAAAAAAGGTGCGTATCTTGCGACGGAATATCTGATCCGCCATGGCCATAAGAACATTGCCTGTATCGCCTCATCGCATAGCATTGAAGATGCCGATGAGCGTATCCAAGGTTACTTAGCGGCACTCTCAGATTACAAAATAGCGCTCTCTGACAGCTATATTGAATACTCAGCGCCGACCAGTGACGGTGGCGAATACGCCATGACTAACCTTCTGACTAAATCACTGCCAATCACTGGCATTGTGGCGTACAACGATTACATGGCAGCAGGTGCTTTGTCTGTCCTTGATGAAAACGGTATTCAAGCGCCAGACAAAATGTCGATCATCGGTTTCGATGATGGTTTGATTGCCCGCTATGTTCATCCAAAGCTCACCACTATTCGCTACCCGATTCAGATGATGGCAGAGAAAGCGACACGACTCGCGTTGCACTTAGCCAAAGGTGAAAACACCTCAACTGAACCAATGATGTTCTCTCCAACTCTGGTACGCCGTAATTCGGTAGAGAAAGTCTAGGTTCTGGTCGACTCATCAAGCAATAAACAAAAAAAAGCCCTAACAGAATCGCTTCTGTTAGGGCTTTCCTACCTTACTCAGATACTCAACAATCGCGCTTAATAAACCGCACTCTTGTTGAGCGCCACTTTTGCTCATCCCCCAAGAACAACGCGATAATTCACATCGTCCTATTCACAAACAAAAGATATTGACGTAACCGCTTTGAGCTAGAGCGTACTAGTTTGAAGAATCCCCCGAAAATTCAAACTGGTAACAGGTACTGTAGTTATATTCTTGTTCAGGCTTGAGAATACAACTGTCCTGCTTCCACTCTGGGTGGTTAGGAGAGTCAGGTAAGAACTGGGTTTCTAGCGCCAAACCAGCGTAGTCTTCATAGCTGCCACCACTTCGGTTTGGTGTGCCACCAAGCCAGTTTCCGGTGTATAGCTGCATCGCAGGTTTGGTTGAAAATACTTTTAGTGTGACGAGCGCATCCGGTGAGGTTACGGTCGCGGCGCATTGAGTGCGTTTGCAGCCATCAGCCAATAAGAAAGAGTGGTCGTAACCCTTTGCTGCTTTCTGCTGTTCATCGCCCAACAAACGCTCTGAGATCATCATAGGCTGATTGAAGTCAAAGCTGGTCGATTTCACTGATTTAAGGTTACCTAACGGAATACCCACCGAATTGGTCGGTAAGAACTGATTAGCATTGATACTGACAATGTGTGACAAACAATCGTGTCCAGCTTCAGCGCCAAGTAGATTGAAGTACGCATGATTCGTTAGGTTGACTACAGTCGTCTTGTCTGTGGTTGCAGAGTAATTAATGGAAACTCGATTGTCTTCGGTGATGTCATAACGCACCGACACATTCAAATTCCCCGGAAATCCTTGGTCGCCATCAGCAGACTCAAGAGTAAACACCACTGACGTTTCGGTTTGCTCGGCAATATTCCAACGGCGTTTATCAAATCCGTTCGGGCCACCATGTAAGGTATTGCCCGCTTGGTTGGTTTCCAGCTTGTAATTCTGACCATCAATTTTGAAACGACCATTAGCAATGCGGTTAGCATAACGGCCAACAGTTGTGCCCATATAGCTGGCTTGTTTATCGAAGTTCTCCATTGAGTTAACACCCAACAAAACTTCTCTTTTGTTTCCTTTTACTGGCAGGATACAGCTCAACCATGTTGCACCAATATCCATGAATGTCACTTGCATGCCATGCGTATTTGATAGCGTCACTAACTGAGCGGGTTGGCCATCATAGGCAGGAGTCTGCGTCATGGATTGATGCAGGTTTTGCTCTTGTGTCATTCTAAATTCCTTCTAGTGCCAGTAAAAAGCCTCTACCTGAAGTAAAGGCTTAAGCATTTGGCCTACCATGATCTTTTTACTTGGTAAGCTCTATATTAAATCTCGAAGCCGTTAGATTACTTCAACTAAGCCTGCTCCGTCTTTCGCTTGGCACACATAAATAGATTCTTTTAGCCCCGTCGCCGCTTGATATTTCTGTTCAACGGTTGTTTTGATTTCATCAACCAATGCAGGTGGAACCAATGCCACAATACAACCACCGAAACCACCGCCAGTCATACGCACGCCACCTTGTTCACCGATCACTTCTTTGACCATATCAACCAGCGCATCAATCTCTTTCACCGTGATTTCAAAATCATCACGCATTGATGCATGCGATTCAGCCATCAACTCGCCCATACGCTTCATATCATGAGTGCGTAGAGCTTGAGCCGCTTCAACAGTACGGTCATTTTCAGTAATCACGTGACGAGCACGTTTCGCGACCATTTCATCCAATTCAGACTCTTTCGCTTTGAATTGCTCAATGGTCACATCACGAAGTGCCGGAACACCAAAGATGCGCGCCGCTTCTTCACACTGTTCACGACGTGTGTTGTATTCGCTGTCGACTAAGCCGCGTTTCTTGTTTGAGTTAATGATAACCACAGCCATATCTTCTGGCATTGAAACCGCTTGAGTCTCTAGGCTACGACAATCCAAAAGCATCGCGTGGTTTGCGCGACCTTCTGCAGAGATCATTTGGTCCATGATGCCGCAGTTACAGCCCACAAATTCGTTTTCGGCCTGCTGACCATTTAGCGCCACTTCAGCTTGGCTGATCTCTAGGTTATAAAGCACCTTGAATGTTTGACCAATCACCACTTCCAGCGCCGCAGAAGAACTTAAACCTGCACCTTGAGGCACGTTGCCCGTTACAGAGATGTCTGCACCTGTAAATTCAAAGCCGCGACCTTTTAAGCACTTCACCACACCACGAATGTAGTTCGCCCACATCTTGTCTTGTTGGAATGTGATCTCTTGAGTTAAATCGAACTCATCGACTGCATTACCGTAGTCCACTGATACTACGCGAACAATGTTGTCGTCACGCTTAGCCGCGGCGACTACCGTTTGGTAGTTAATGGCACACGGTAGAACAAAACCATCGTTGTAGTCAGTGTGCTCGCCGATCAGGTTCACACGACCTGGTGCTTGGATAATATGAGTCGCTTGGTAACCAAGGACTTGCTCAAAAGATGCTTTCACGTTTTGGATTAGGTCAGACATAAGTAAACTCTTTGTTCAATTGGTTATGGCCCCTTCACGGCACCACTTTAATTCTTTTAGATTCCCTATCTCATTCGTCTCTCACGGTAGGGAATGACAACATCAGCCTTTCACCTGCCGTCATTCCAGAATCGAGGGACGAGATATCAGGAATCTCGCTTGTTATCTACGAAACAGGCTATTCCTGCTCTTTGTAGTGAACGTCACTCAAATCACGCAGACGCTGCGCTGCTTGCTCTGCAGTCAAATCACGTTGTGATTCAGCCAACATTTCGTAGCCCACCATAAACTTACGAACTGATGCGCTGCGCAGTAGCGGCGGGTAGAAAAGCGCATGCAGTTGCCAATGGTCGATGTCGGTGCCCTCTTCAAAGAACGGCGCGTAGTGCCAGCCCATTGAGTAAGGGAATGAGCATTGGAACAAGTTGTCGTAACGACTGGTCAGCTTCTTAATCGCAAGCGCTAAATCATCACGCTGCTCGTCAGTCAGTTCACTCATACGGCGGATGTGTGTTTTTGGCAGCAACATGGTTTCAAATGGCCACGCTGCCCAGTAAGGCACCACTGCAATCCAATGTTCGGTTTCAACCACAGTACGAGAGCCGTCTTTCATTTCAGCTTCAACGTAATCCACTAAAAGATTAGAACCTTGTTGTTCGAAGTACTCTTTTAGTAGTTTTTCTTTGCGTTCAATCTCATTGGGTAAAAAGCTGTTTGCCCAGATTTGACCGTGTGGATGTGGCTGAGAGCAGCCCATGGTCTCACCTTTGTTTTCAAACGCTTGAACCCACAGGTAGTCTTTACCTAGTTCTTCAATCTGTTCATTCCAGGTATCGATAACACCACGGATCTTGTTTACCGGAAGCTCCGGCAGCGTTTTGCTGTGGTCCGGAGAAAAACAGATCACGCGGCTCAACCCGCGAACACCTTGAGTCTTGAATAGAGGGTTATCAGACTCTGGAGCGTCAGGCGAATCAGGCATCAACGCCGCGAAATCGTTACTGAACACGTAAGTGCCGTCATAATCAGGGTTTTCATCACCCGAGATACGCGTGTTGGTTGGACAAAGGAAGCACTCTTTGTCGTACGCAGGCAGTTGCGCAGTGGATGGCTTTTCATCTTGACCACTCCATGGACGTTTCGCACGATGTGGCGAGACTAAGATCCACTGACCAGTTAATGGGTTATAACGACGGTGCGGGTGGTCTACTGGGTTAAATTCAACTTTTGACATACTTACATTGCTCTTAAATTGTGTGCTCTGGTTCATTAACCAAAACGAATAATTCTTCTACAAGGAGATTCCCTATCACGCTCGTGCCTCGCTGTAGGGAATGACGTGTAATCTCGTTGTGCTAGTTGTGCAAAGGCAACCACTTCATAGCCTTATGCTCATCCGTCATTCCAGAATCGAGGTGCGAGATATCTGGAATCTCTCTTTTCTCATATCTTGTCTTTGCCTTCCCCAAAGAAATTGGAGTTGCAGCTAGGCAGCAAGATTTCCAATATCCATGAGCATAGATCTTCTATGTGATTGGAATTGGTAAGCGCAGCTAACAACGCTGCGGCTTCAATTACGAAGGGGAATAGCCTTGTGGGTTATTCGACTGCCAGTTCCACGTATCTGCCGTCATCTCCATCACGCTACGCGTCGCCTTCCAGCCAAGCTCGCGCTCTGCTTTTTCAGTACTTGCCCAACATTCGGCAATGTCACCTGCGCGGCGTGGGCAAAGTTCATAAGGAACCGGTTTGCCCGATGCTTGTGCGAAGGCTTCAACCATCTCGAGTACACTTGAGCCTTTGCCCGTACCTAGGTTGTAAATGTGTAAGCCCGCTTTCTCGCCCACGGCTTTTAATGCTGCTACGTGGCCATCAGCCAAATCCATTACGTGGATGTAGTCTCTAACACCAGTTCCATCCGGTGTTGGGTAATCGTTTCCAAAGATAGAAAGCTTCTCTCTACGGCCTACAGCAACCTGTGCGATGAACGGCATTAGGTTGTTTGGAATGCCTTGTGGGTCTTCTCCCATGGTGCCTGATGGGTGTGCACCAACAGGGTTAAAGTAGCGCAGTAAAGTGACGCTCCAGTCGTTCTCCGCGTTGAACAGATCGCTCAAGCACTCTTCCACCATATATTTGCTGCGACCATAAGGGTTAGTTGTCGCGCCAGTTGGTGAAGTTTCAGTAATCGGCACTACTTCTGGATCACCGTAAACGGTAGCCGAAGAACTAAATACGATGCTTTTCACGCCCGCTTTCTTCATGCTGCGAGCTAACACTAGTGAACCATTAACGTTGTTATCGTAGTACTCCAAAGGCTTAGCCACCGACTCCCCTACCGCTTTCAGGCCAGCAAAGTGAATCACCGTTTGGATATCGTTTTCTGAAAACACGCTATCTAGAAAAGATTGGTCACGAATGTCGCCAAGATAAAACGTTGGGCGCTTGCCAGTTAACGACTCGATTCGTTCCAGCACTAGCTCTTTGCTGTTGCAAAGGTTATCAACAATGATCGGCTCCATACCTGCCTGTATCATTTGAATGCATGTATGACTTCCGATGTAACCCATGCCGCCCGTAACCAGTACTTTCACAATCAACCTCTCTTTGTCGTCATTCGTGGGCTAACTCGAACTGACATTCAGCTCAGTAGCACCGTATGTCAGAAATAGTAGCAGCCATTTTGACTATAATTCTGTGATCAAAACCACGAAGTGTAAACGTTTACACTAACTTTCATCATTGGAACTGATAATGACATAGAGATAACGTATTGCTGTTAACTTCTAATTCATTGAATTTTAATAAGATAATTATAGACAGTTAGATTTGAGACATCACAGATGAGTTGAGCATTTATTTTACTAAAAGTTAATGCAATGACGTCCAGTTTGATTACAATAGGTCTGTAGAATAAAGAGGTGCATTGCTTTTTTACTAAATACCAATTTCAAAGCAGCGCAATGTTCCAATAACAGGAAGTGAGTATGGCAACGTTAAAAGATATCGCGACTGAAGCGAATGTATCATTGGCTACAGTTTCAAGGGTTCTCAATGAAGATCCAACATTAAGCGTCAAGGAAGAGACCAAAAGGCGTATCTTTGAAATTGCAGAGAAGTTGGAATACAAAACCAGCAGCTCACGAAAAACCGTTAGCAGTAAAAAACAAAACCATCACTTCCTAGCACTGTATAACTACAAGCAAGAAGCGGAAGTTAACGACCCTTACTATCTATCGATTCGCCACGGGATTGAAACCCAGTGTGAAAAGATGGAAGTTAAGATAACCAACTGTTATGAAAGTAAAATACAGATCAATTCAGCACCAATCACAGGTGTTTTGTTGGTGGGTAGAATGACACCAGAGGTTATCGAGCAAGCTAAAAAGCTGAGCGATAATATCTGTTATGTCGATTTTACCGATCACTCAGAACCTTATGACTCTGTCGATATCGACCTGGCTTTGATCAGCAAAGAGATCACCAACTTCTTTATCAACCAAGGCTATGAGCGCATCGGCTTTATTGGTGGCCAAGACGACGTCAATACCCCTGATATTCGTGAAGTCGCTTTTGCTGAATATGGTGGCCTCAAGAACGTTGTCAGTGAGCAAGACATCTACCGTGGTGACTTCTCTAGCTCATCAGGTTACAAGCTTGCAAAACAGATGCTCGCGACGGGCGACTACCCTAAAGCCATGTTTATTGCGTCAGATTCCATCGCAATTGGCGTTTTACGAGCAGTTCATGAGCACGGATTAAACATCCCTGAAGATATTGCGCTGATCAGTGTAAACGACATCCCAACAGCTAAATTTACCTTCCCATCTTTATCAACTGTTCGTATTCACTCTGAATTGATGGGAATTCAAGGCGTTAATCTGCTGATTGAGAAAGTACGCGACGGCCGAACCATCCCACTACGTGTCTATGTACCAAGCAAACTCAAGCTGCGCGATACAACAAAATAATTAAATATATCAAGTAGATAAATAAAGGCTACCTTTGTTGAAGGTGGCCTTTTTTGTGCCCGTCACATACATCAATCTCCACGTATCCCCCTCTTAAATCTGCTACATAAATCAGCCAATAGCATTCTTTTAAGTGGATCACACAGCACCGTAAAAAGACCATAAAAAACGTGATGAAGTTAAAGTAAAACGTTTTCACCATTTTCATTTAGTAAAACTTTTACTAATAATCACCTCAATCCAAAAATACTCGTATTCACTACGACCCAATTACGCATAAGAACGTCGGTCAGCAAACTGCATTCAGACCGAGAGAGAGGCAACGTGAACAACTGGGAAAACTTCCTGAACTTACATGAGAACCGTATGGCACCGCGTGCATACTTCTTCTCGTACGCATCAGAAAAAAACGCAAAAACGTTTCAGCGTGAACTGAGCAGCCACTTCCAACTATTGAGTGGCCAATGGAATTTCAGCTATTTCACCAATCCGCTATTGGTCCCTGAAGAGTTCTATTCTCAGGAAATGAGCGACTGGGGAAACATCACGGTTCCAAACATGTGGCAGATGGAAGGCCACGGCGATCTTCAATACACAGATGAAGGTTTCCCATTCCCAATTGATGTGCCTTTCGTACCATCAGACAACCCAACCGGCGCATACCAACGCTCTTTCTTCCTTGGCGACAGCTGGAACGAGAAACAAACCATTATTAAATTCGATGGCGTAGAGACCTACTTCGAAGTTTACGTAAATGGTGAGTACGTTGGTTTCAGCAAGGGCAGCCGCCTAACCGCTGAATTCGATATCTCTAGCCACGTAAAAGCGGGCAACAACCTACTTTCTATTCGCGTGATGCAGTGGGCAGACTCCACCTACATTGAAGACCAAGACATGTGGTGGACAGGCGGCATCTTCCGTGATGTTTACCTTGTTGGTAAAGAACAACTTCACGTTCAAGACCTAATGGTTCGTACTGATTTTGACGACGCTTACCAAAGCGCGACCCTTTCGTGCAACGTTGCTCTAGAAAACCTAGCAGCAGCGACTAACGCAACTCTTGAGTACGCATTGCTTGATGGCAGCCAAGTTATCTCCCAAGGCTCAGTAGATAACTTAACTGTTCCTAACCAACAGACTGGCGGCAATGCGAACACTCAATTCTCTATCGATGTCGTGAACCCTGTTCAATGGAATGCTGAAAACCCATACCTTTACCAACTGTTGCTGACGCTAAAAGACACAGACGGCGAAGTGCTAGAAGTGATTCCACAGCGCGTTGGTTTCCGAGACATTAAAGTTCGCGATGGTCTGTTCTACATCAACAACAAATACGTGATGCTGCATGGTGTAAACCGTCACGACAACGACCACCTGAAAGGTCGTGCTGTGGGCATGGATCGCGTTGAGAAAGACTTAGTACTGATGAAGCAACACAACATCAACTCAGTACGTACGGCGCACTACCCTAACGACCCACGCTTCTACGAATTGTGTGATATCTACGGCCTATTCGTGATGGGCGAAACCGATGTCGAAACACACGGCTTTGCGAACGTTGGTGACCTAAGCCGCATCACTAACGATGCTGCATGGGAAGCGGTATTTGTTGAACGTATCGAACGTCACATTCACGCTCAAAAGAACCACCCTTCTATCATCATGTGGTCACTGGGTAACGAGTCTGGCTACGGCTGCAACATCCGTTCTATGTACGATGCAGCAAAAGCGATTGATGACACGCGTCTAGTTCACTACGAAGAAGACCGTGATGCTGAAGTGGTCGACATCATTTCAACCATGTACTCACGTGCTCAACTAATGAATGCCTTCGGTGAATTCCCGCACGAAAAACCACGTATCATCTGTGAATACGCACACGCAATGGGTAACGGCCCGGGTGGTTTAACTGAATACCAAAACGTGTTCTACAAGCATGACGCAATTCAAGGTCACTATGTTTGGGAATGGTGTGACCACGGCATTCTAGCGCGTGATGAAGCAGGCACAGAGTTCTACAAATACGGCGGTGACTACGGTGACTACCCGAACAACTACAACTTCTGCATGGACGGTTTGATCTACCCAGACCAAACGCCAGGCCCTGGCTTGAAAGAGTACAAGCAAGTGATTGCCCCAGTGAAGCTTCGCGATTTCGATGCACAAACGGGCACCTTCACGGTAGACAACAAACTTTGGTTCTCAAACATCGATGACTACACCATCACTGCGGAAATCCGTGCTGAAGGTGAAACCATTGCTGTGCAACACATCAAGATTGAAGAACTGGCAGAAAACTCGAGCCGTGAACTGACACTTAACTTGCCACAACTTGATGAGCGCGAAGTGTTTGTGAACTTTACCGTGCGCAAGGATTCTCGTACGCCTTACAGCGAAGCGAACCACGACATCGCGGTGTATCAATTCCAAGTGAAAGAGAACACAGCACAGCTAGAAGCCTTCACTAACAACAATGCGACAGCACTGAATGTGGAAGAGTCTCGTTTAGCTTACCTAATCAAAGGCCACAACTTCGCACTGAACTTCTCGAAAGTGAACGGCAAGCTGACGTCATGGTTGGTCAATGGCGAAGAGATGATTAAGTCAGAACCACGAATCAACTTCTTCAAGCCAATGATCGATAACCATAAACAAGAGCACGATGGTTACTGGGAGCCTGCACACTTGCAAATTATGCAGGAGCACTTCCGTAGCATTGACCTTGAATGCGTTAACGTTGAACAGGTAAATGGCAAGGTAGAGATCACCACCACCAGCATCATTGCTCCACCAGTATTCGATTTCGGCATGCGTTGTGAATATCGCTACCAAGTTAATGCTGAAGGCCAATTGAACGTTGAGCTAAGCGGCGAACGTTACGGTGAGTACCCTCATGTAATTCCTGTGATTGGTTTTGATATGGGCATCAACGGCGACTTCGACCAAGTCCAATATTACGGACGCGGCCCTGAAGAGAACTACCAAGACAGCAAGCAAGCCAACATGATTGATGTGTACCAATCAACCGTTGCAGACATGTTCGAGAACTACCCGTTCCCACAGAACAACGGCAACCGCCAACACGTTCGTTGGGCTGCGCTTTCAAGCCGCGCGGGTAATGGTATTGCAGTAAAACCACAGCAAGAAATCAACTTCAGCGCATGGTTCTACACCAACCAAAACCTGCACCAAGCACAACACACCATTGAGCTAGAGAAAAGCGGTTACATCACGTTAAACCTAGATCACCAAGTGATGGGCTTAGGCTCTAACTCTTGGGGCAGCGAAGTGCTCGATTCTTACCGCGTTTACATGGACGAGTTCCGCTACGGTTTAACTCTGATTCCATTCCAAGCAGGCGATTGCGATGCGCAGCACCTAATCAATCACAACTTTGGCGATGAGTTTTTTACGGTGAATGCACCAAAAGCTCAACCACAACTGAACGAGGCATAAACGATGATCGTTTTAGAGAACTTAGAACAATTTAAAGTCGTCTACCGCGATGGTCGTAAATGGCAACGCTGCGTAGAAGCGATTGAAAACATCGGCAACATCAAAGGTGGCGTGATGTATTCAATTGGTGACTCACTGGCTTACATGATTGAAGACGGCGTGGCTCGCAACACAGAAAACTTCACCGGTAATCGTCGTTACTTCGACGTGCACTACTACCTAGAAGGCCGTGAAACGGTTGAATTCGCAGCGAAATCAGAGCTAGAGCAGATCCAAGCTTATAGCGATGAAACCGACCGCGAACACCTAATGGGGAACGGTGAAACTCGTGAGCTAGCTGAAGGCCAAGTGGCGATCTTTGACAACAGCAAAGCTTACCGCTTTCACGGTGACAACCGAGTTCGCAAAGTGGTACTGAAAGTGACCATTGAAGACGGTTACTTCCTCAATAAATAACAACAACCCTATCTATTCACAGTATGTAACGAGCCTTGCCGTTCAAGGCTCGAGCATACTGAACAAAGCCTCAATGCTTCCTCCCTACAAGGAAGCATTGAGAAATAACGACTATAATTACGTGATTCCTCGGAGGACACTATGTCTGAATCTGTACGCGGTAAGTTAGGCAAATTTGCCCTGCTTTCCATGACATTTGCAGCGGTATTTAACGTTCGCAACATTGTAAACAACAACATCGAATTGGGATTGAGTTCCGCTCCTATCTTTTTGCTTGCGACCCTTATTTACTTCATTCCGTTCGTGTTCATCATTGCTGAATTCGTATCAGCAAATAAAAATTCCGAGTCAGGCATGTACGACTGGCTTAAAAAACCGCTAGGCTCAAAAGCAGCCTACCTAGGTTCGTTCCTATACTGGTTCGTAAACCTTTTCTGGTTTGTATCCCTGCTACCAAACGTAATCGCCTATGCGTCTTACGCGATGTTGGGCTATGAATACGCCTTCTCGCCAGTCGTCACATCGGCTATCTCGATTGCTCTGTTTGCTGCAGCAACTCACATCTCAACCAAAGGCGCGAGCTGGCTAGGTAAGATTGCCGAGATCGTGGCCTACGGTGCATTCGCTCTGTTTGCAATCTACGTTATCGGTGCACTAATGGCACTGGGCGGCAACCATGAGCCAGTAGAACCAATCACGCTTGAAGCAATGACACCGACCATCAACTGGGCAACGCTAGGTATCATGTGTTGGATCTTCCAAGCAGCCGGTGGTGCAGAAACAGCGGCGGCTTACCTAAACGATGTGAAAGGTGGCCATAAGTCTTTCATTAAAGTAATCATCGGTGCGGGTATCGCTATCGGTTCTATGTACGCTATTGGCTCACTACTGGTAAACGTGTTCGTTGCTCGTGAAGACCTAACGTACGCAGGTGGTATGGTTGAAATCTTCACTGGTATGGCTCAGTTCTTCAACATCTCTGAATCTATGACAGGTCGCTTCGTTGGTATCGTTCTGTTCGTTGCTATGTTTGGCTCAATGATGATGTGGACAGCAGCACCAGTTAAAATCCACTTCTCTGAAATTCCGAAAGGCGTTTACGGCGAGAAGACAACAGAGCTAAACGAACATGGTGTTCCAGTTCGTGCAGCATGGTGGCAGTTTGCGTTCGTATTCGTGATGCTTGTGGTTAACGGCTTCGGGTCTGAATCAGTACAAGACATGATGAACACAGCAATCAACCTAACAGCGGGTACCGCAATGCTACCGCCTATTTTCATCATGGTGGCGTACTTTGTGTTCCGCTTGAAGCATGACGATACACCGCGTGATTTCCGTATGGGTACTCGCACTCAAGGTATGGCAGTGGTATCGGTACTGATTGGTATCTTCATTGTGAGCATGACAGCATCGGCATTCCCGACAGGTGTTGACCTTGTTCAAGCCTTCTTCATCAACGTCTTCATGACAGCGGTATTCTCTGGTATTGCATGGTGGTGGATCTCTCGCTTTGAAAAGAAGCAAGCAGGTAAAGAAGCAAAGCTAGAAACCGCTAAGCAATCGTAGCACTCTGCATCCCCCCCAACTTTAAAAGCGCCTAACAAGGCGCTTTTTTTGTTTTAAATCAGACAATTAAAATCAATCCCGAGAAATAAAAACGGCGTTCCGTCAAGGTTTCAGTTCACGAAAAACACCAATTAATAGGTAATAAAACTCGAATAAAAACCAAGGTAAAATATTAACTAAATTTATTTACTCAAGGTCACATATTTGATCAATTTCGATTAACTTCCCGCCGCTTAATCTTTAATCTTCTTGCTGAAGAGACAAACTGATTCATATAAAAAAAGCGGCAAAAACCCCCTACAAGCCCTATAAATCGTCGCTCATGAAACAAGCAATCTCTTCAATGAACTTCTTAATCTTTAACTCTTTGTTTTGGTAATAAGTTTACTGAAATACCAAAGAAAAAAATCCCAAAGAAGTCCGATCGTAAATCTATAAAAACAACAATGAGCCAACCCTGACAAAACAAAGCGGGTGTTTGCCAAACCAACATAACAATAAAAGTGCGGCCTAGAGCTTCCCTCTCTAGGACCAAGTTATAACGATCATCAACGTGATTCACCGGAGAACATCATGTCCGAAAATAAACGCAGTACGATAGGCAAATTTGCCCTACTGTCTATGACCTTCGCGGCGGTATACAGCTTCAATAACATCATTAATAACAACATCGAGATCGGCCTTTCCTCAGCTCCGATGTTCTTTCTAGCAACCATCTTTTACTTTGTGCCATTTTGTTTGATCGTTGCAGAGTTTGTGTCACTGAATAAAGACTCTGAAGCGGGTGTTTACTCTTGGGTTAAAAGCTCTCTAGGCGGCCGCTGGGCGTTTATTTCAGCTTACACCTACTGGTTTGTTAACCTGTTCTTCTTCACCTCTCTGCTCCCTAGAATCATCGCTTACGCGTCGTATGCGTTCTTAGGTTTTGAGTACATATTCACGCCAATGACCACCGCAATTCTAAGTACTATTTTGTTTGCGGTCGCGACTCATATCTCGAATAACGGTGCGAAATTACTGGGCCCTATCACCTCACTAACATCATCACTGATGCTGCTGCTAACGATGTCTTACATCTTGCTATCTGGCGGTGCTTTGGTAGGCGGTATCGAGCCAGCTGACCCAATCACCATTGAAGCCATGACACCAAGCTTCAACTGGGCATTCCTTGGCGTAATCACTTGGATCTTCATGGCGGCAGGCGGTGCAGAATCGGTCGCGGTTTACGTTAACGACATCAAAGGCGGTCACAAGTCTTTCGTTAAAGTCATCATCATTGCCGGTATCTTCATCGGTGCGCTTTACTCGGTAGGATCTGTGTTAGCAAACGTGTTTGTTTCGCGTGAAGAGCTTAAATTCACAGGCGGCTCAGTTCAGGTATTTGAAGGGCTAGCAAGACACTTTGGCCTGTCTGAAATCTTGATGAACCGTTTCGTTGGTGTGGTTTCATTCACGGCGATGCTGGGCTCGCTACTAATGTGGACAGCAACACCGGTTAAGATTTTCTTCTCTGAAATCCCTAAAGGTATCTTCGGTGAGAAAACCGTCGCGCTTAACAAGCAAGGCGTTCCAGAGCGTGCGGCATGGGTTCAGTTCTTGATCGTGATTCCACTGATGTTCATCCCAACGTTGGCGTCCGATACGGTTCAAGATCTGATGAGTACCATTATCAACATGACAGCTGCAGCATCGATGTTGCCACCGCTATTCATCATGATCGCGTACCTTAATTTACGTTTGAAGTTGGATCACTTACCTCGTGATTTCAGAATGGGCTCACGTATGACAGGCATTACCGTGGTCTCGATTCTGATCGGCATTTTCACTGTTGGCTTCTTTGCGTCAACCTTCCCAACAGGTGCTGACATCATGACCATCATCTTCTACAACGTGGGCGGGATTGTTATCTTCCTTGGCTACGCGTGGTGGAAGTACGGAAAATATGAAAAAAGCTTATCTCCAGAAGAGAAAAAACTAGAAGCAAAACCTGAACCGGCGAACGCTTAGTTTACCCTGCACTCTGATTTAAACTTCGGGCACTCTGACTTAAACTTCAGGCACTCACATTTGGTGAGTGCCTTTTTATTTGTCGGTACATTTCCACTAACCATCTCGATTAAATCAAAGCCATTCAAGAATCAAAACATTCGAACCAACAATCTAACCACCCATCAAACAATTCACCTCCCGAATACTTACAACCCTAGCCATACCTCTGCAAATTCAACTGAAAGTCAAAATAAAAACAAAGTAAATATTTACTAAAAATAGATCACACTTTTAAACTTAATTAATTTTAAACATCAAAATTATCATTAATATTGGTTTTGCGATCGTAAGTAACCTGACCAATACGCCTTGAAGAGCACCCCATATTAGAAGTCAGAACTGCTTGCGAACCTTCATTTATAACCCCGACACAGAAGTGATTAAAATGAAAAGTAGTTTTACTAAAAACACTCTTATTACAAGCTGTATTCTTGCTGCCTTAAGTACCACTGCCCACGCGGAAGAGTCCGCAGCAAACCACAGTGATACTCAGCCTCCTCAGACAGAAACTGAAACCCTATTTAACTTTTATGGTGAGCTTGGCCTTGGTGGTCACGTGGCACTCGAAGGTGATGATAAAGGCCGCTACGCAGACGGTACTTACATTGAAGCTGGCTTGGCTATCGAGCACGGTAATTGGTTTGGTCTTGCTTATATGGAGGGCTGGACAGTACAAGCCGATGACGAAGGCAATGCTTGGGCAACGGGCCACGGCTGGGGCGGTTTTGAAGGTGGTTTCAACCGCTTTTACGCTGGCTACCGCACAGATAACAAAACAGAATTCATGATTGGTCGTATGGACTCTTCATTAGATGACGTTCAATGGTGGGGTGACCCTACGGTTGAATACGGCTACGCGATCTCAAACACGCGAGACGTGCACCTTGGTGTGAAGATTCAAAACCTAGAAGGCAAGCTTCGCTACAGCGTTTCTTTCGCGCCAGAGTCTGACTTCTCGGAAGACGATGCTCTTGTTCACTTCGGTAAATACGACAGCTTCGCAGACCAATGGAAAGATAAGAACGCCATGGTCAATGGTTACCTTCAATACGATCTGACCGACGACTTAACCCTAATGGGTGGTGGTGAAGTTCGTAACAACGATGGTGGTGAACTATTGCTATTGGGTGCTGAGTACAAAAACTTCGCCACTCGTGTTTGGCACGATACAGATAAAGGCAACCAAGAGTCTTTCGGTAGCGAGTCTGGTATTCAAACCAGTGCATGGTACGAAGCGGCACAAGGCGTTTACCTATCTGCAGCCTACAACTACGCAAACTTTGACGGTGACAATGGCGACAAAGAAATCACCTCTTACATCAATGCTGGCGTTTGGTATGAATACGGCAACGGCGCGTTTGCGACTGCTTTCGATAGCCGCTTTGGCGTAGGCAGCGACACTGAAATCGGCGACGCTCAGGTGTTCGCAATGCAATACTTCTACTGGTAATAACAGGAATTGATCATGAAACTGAATAAATCATTCGCAGCTCTCGCTATCGGTGCAGCCCTTGTCGTTACTGGTTGTGCTTCAAACTCAATCTCTGGCTCAGGCTCTGACACAGAGCAACTGCAAGCCAACGAATTTAAGAACGTTATCGATCGTACTGGCTCACCTGAATACATGCGTGACTACGACTTCGATGACCACCAACGCTTTAACCCATTCTTCGACCTAGGTGCATGGCACGGTCATCTGCTGCCAGACAGTGCAGAAGGCATGGGCGGATTCCCAGGTACAGCACTGCTTACCGAAGAATATATCAACTTCATGGCTGATAACTTCGACCGCCTAAGCGTGTTCAAAGACGGCAAAAAAGTGGCTTTCACTATGGAAGCTTATAGCCTACCGGGCGCATTGGTTCAGACGCTAAAATCTGACGATGTGACCGTAGAAATGACGATGCGTTTTGCTTCAAACCGTACCTCTCTGCTAGAAACAAAAATCACTACCGACTCACCGGTTGAATTAGTGTGGGATGGTGAACTGCTAGAAAAGACGCACGCCAAAGAAGGCGTGGCACAAACCGACAAAACAATCGCTGAAACTTACCCTGAGTATGACCGTCAAATCGTCGCAACCGACGATGGCCTAAAGGTGACCTTCGGTAAGGTTCGTTCGACATGGGATCTACTGACTTCTGGTGAGTCTGAATACCAAGTTCACAAGTCGATTCCAACGAAAACCACGGTTGATGGTTTAGCGTTTACTTCAACGGCAAACATTGAAGCATCGACGACTATCTACACCACATACTCGCATGTTCTAACGGCAGAAGAAGCGCAAGCGGAACAGCCTGAAATCAAAAAGATCATGGCAAACCCTACCGACTTCTTAGCCGCATCAGCAGAACGTTGGGAAGGCTATCTTGAGATGGGTTTAACCAACCCGAACGCGACACCAGAGCAAGAGCGTGTTGCGGTTAAAGCGATGGAAACCCTAAACGGTAACTGGCGTGGCGCTGCAGGTGCGATGGAGTTTGACTCTGTGACACCATCCGTGACGGCGCGTTGGTTCTCGGGCAACCAAACTTGGCCTTGGGACACATGGAAGCAAGCCTACGCAATGGCTCACTTCAACCCAGATGTAGCGAAAGATAACATCCGCGCGATGTTCGCTTACCAAATTCAGGCTGACGATGCCGTTCGTCCTTGGGATGAAGGTTACGTGCCCGATCTACTCGCTTACAACCTAAGTCCAGAACGTGGCGGCGATGGCGGTAACTGGAATGAACGTAATACCAAACCAAGCCTAGCAGCATGGGCAGTAATGGAAGTCTACAAAACCACCAGCGACGAAGCTTGGCTACAAGAGATGTATCCAAAACTAGTGGCATACCATGATTGGTGGCTACGCAACCGTGACAACAACGGCAACGGTGTTCCAGAATACGGCGCAGCACGCGACAAAGCACACAACACACCTGAAGGTGAAATGTACTTCACCGTGGTTCGTGGCGATAAACACGAAACAGTCGTAGGCCAAGCTGAACTGGATAAAGTGGTAGCAGAAGGCAACTACGATTACATCGAGAGCCCAGCTCAAACCGCTGCGTCTTGGGAATCAGGTCGTGATGATGCAGCAGCCTTCGGTTTCATCGATAAAGACCAGCTAGACGCGTACGTTGCTAACGGTGGCAAGCGCAGTGATTGGGATGTTGAATTCGCTCAAAACCGCGCTGAAGACGGCACTTTGCTTGGCTATTCATTGCTGCAAGAGTCCGTTGACCAAGCAAGCTACATGTACAGCGATAACAAGTACCTAGCAGAAATGGCTGACATTCTAGGTAAAGACGCAGAAGCGAAAGAGTTCCGTGAAAAAGCAGAGCACCTATCGAACTACATCAACACCTGTATGTTCGACGAAGGCACTAACTTCTTCTATGACATTCGTATTGAAGACAAGCCTTTAGCCAATGGCTGCGCAGGCAAACCGATTGTCGAGCGTGGGAAAGGCCCTGAGGGTTGGTCACCACTGTTCAACGGTGCAGCAACACAAGCTCACGCTGATGCCGTGGTCTCTGTGATGAAAGATACCTCAGAGTTCAACACCTACGTTCCACTGGGCACAGCAGCGCTTTCTAGCCCAGCATTTGGCCCAGATATTTACTGGCGTGGACGTGTATGGGTAGACCAGTTCTACTTCGGCCTAAAAGGTATGGACAGCTACGGCTACCGTGACGATGCGATTGAAATGGCAGGCGCATTCTTCGACCACGCCGATGGCTTGGTACAAGACGGCCCTATCCGTGAGAACTACAACCCGCTAAACGGTGAACAACAAGGTGCTCCAAACTTCTCTTGGAGTGCTGCCCACCTATACATGTTATACAACGATTTCTTTACTGACGCAGAGTAAGTAAAAACCTATACCTGTCTTCTGAAATTCAATGAAAATCTAACCTCATAAATTTCAGACTTTGGCACTCAGTTTCTCGCTGAGTGCCTTTTTTATATCTGAAGTAACGTAAGGGAAAAACAAGCACTTAGACCATTTGGCCTACCATGATCCTTTTACTCTGTTCGTTGTACTCAGCTAACACAGGCAAGCTTTTACTCACAAAAAGCAAAGAGTGCTCTTGCTATGAAATCCCATTCAAAAATTTCATCACCCTCACTGAAATATTGAATTCTGAAGACTTATTCGAATTTTATTTATCCTTATTAGCCTTCCGGACATTAATTTGATAGTCGTTTACTAAATAATAGCTAAACTATAGCGTCGCCTACCCCTTTTTTGAGAAAACCTAAATGCCTAATGCTGATTCCACCCTAAACAAACGTATGGGAATCGTTGCGCTCACCTGGCCAATTTTTATCGAAGTTCTTTTAAGAACCGCACTCAACACCAGTGATGTATTCATGTTATCGGGATACTCGGACAAAGCCGTGTCTGCCGTTGGTGTTATTTCTCAGATATCCTTTTTCCTGATCATTGTCTCGACCATGGTCAGCAGTGGTACGGGTATTCTAATCGCGCAATACAATGGTGCTTCCCGCACTCAAGAGAGCGCTCACGTGGGTGTAGCAAGTATCATTCTGGCCATTATTGCCGGTGTGCTACTGAGTGTGATTGCCGTTCTTGTTGCTGAATATTTTATCCCGCTTTATCAACTCGAACCTCAAGTCGAACAGTACGCGCAAGAATACCTGTTCATCAGTGGTGCTCTCACCTTCAATGTAACCATAGGTGTGGTTCTCACCACTATTTTGCGCAGTCATGGCTATTCAAAGTCACCGATGGTGATCAATATGATTGCAGGTGTCATCAACGTATTCGGTAACTACTGTGCCTTATATCAACCTTTTGGTTTGCCTGTATACGGCGTGCAAGGGGTTGCGACCGCGACCGTCATTAGCCAAGTAATCGGAATGTTGATCTTGATTGGTGTGGTCAGAAGCAAAGGGGTTTATCTACCAGTGAAGCAGTTTAAATCTGTGCCGAAAGCCATCTATCAAAAAATCATGAAGATCGGCTCGATGAACGCTGGAGAAGTGCTCTCTTATAACATGGCTCAGATCAGCATTACCTTCTTTGTAGTGCAGATGGGTACGTCTTCACTGGCTGCGTTTACTTACGCACAAAACATCGCTCGCCTCTCTTTTGCGTTTGCACTGGCAATTGGTCAAGGCAGCCAAATCCAAACAGGCTATTACATTGGTAAGGGTTGGATCGACGAGATTACCAAGCGCGTGCAACGTTACTTTGTGGTTGGCTTTATCGCGTCAACCGCGATCACCTGCATGGTGTATGTGTTCCGTTTCGAAATTCTCGATCTGTTCACGCAAGATCCAGAGATCATTGCGCTAACGGCGGCACTGATTGCAGGTTCCATCATTCTTGAAGCTGGACGAGTATTTAACCTTATCTTTATCTCTTGTCTAAAGGCTGCTGGCGACATTAAATTCCCGATCAAAATGGGCATTCTCAGCATGTGGGGCATTGGGGTTGCCATGAGCTATTTGCTTGGCGTGCATTGGGGTTATGGCGTATTGGGTGCTTGGATGGCAATCGCGATGGACGAGTGGTTCCGTGGAATCATCATGGCCTATCGCTGGCGAGCTAAGAAATGGACTCGATTCTCTTTTTAGGTTGTTGATACGTCGAAATTTATCTCGACCAAAAGAAAAAAGCGCTAGGGGGAGCTAGCGCTTTTAAGACCAACTAAGTCCGTTTAGCCTGGTAGATTTTTAAGCTATATCATGAGGATATAACCAATTTTTTTACTTAGGTAAATCAAAATGCCTATTCTTTACGACTGCCTTGAGTCGTAAATTAAGTATAGTCGGGTTCTTATAATAAACCGGATTTTTCTAAAATTAATTCATATGAATTTGACGATTAACCGACACAATAAACTATTCGGAAATCACAGATGAGATTGCATTAGTAATCAACTTTCTAAGTAGTTTATTTTTATCATCTAAATGCTTTGCCTTTCTATAAACAAGCTGGATATCAAAATCTGGAACATCAATAGGTGGCTTCACAGCTAGTAAGGTTTCTTCACTATCAATATCCTTGCGCGCGACTAGCTTGGGGACAATACACAATAGTTCTCTGCCACGAATGAGTCGTTTAACAGTTAAAAAGTTACTGGAAGATATCGCGACTTTCCGGCTTAAGCCGAGTTCACCTAAACGAGTGTCCACTCCCGTCTTTAAAGCCCCTGCAGGGGAAACAAGCGCGTGCTCGACAGCAACAAATTGTTCTAGCGACATCGGCTCCTCAATAGATAGAACCGATTGATCAAGTAAACAAACATGTTGCTCCGTATACAAATGCTTTGTTCGATATTGCTTTGGTACCTCACCAAAGCTGCCTATCGTCATATCAAGCTTGGCATCGTCAAAGACTTGCTGATAGTTAGATCGATTTACGTTGAACAACGCAATTTGAGAATCAGGAGAGGACTGTTTAATGAGATCAAACAACACTGGAGCAAACATCTGCTCGGCATAATCGGTAAGACCAATCTTCCAACTGCCTTTGTAAGTTGTTGCATCAAATGATTTAGAGAGTAGTACTTCAGATTGAATGGTATTGAGCAAGGCATCGACAGTACTGGATAATTCAATCGCTCTATCCGTTGCTTCCATCTTGCTACCTACCCGCTCAAACAGAGGATCATCAAACAACTTTCGAAGTCGTTGAAGGCTATGACTCATTGCAGACTGACTGACATAACAGCGCTCAGCCGCTTTACTTACACTGTTCGTTTTGTATAACGCTTGCAGAGCTATCAATAAGTTAAGATCGATACCTTTCCAGTTAAAATCAGCCATCCAGAAGAACCTATTTCATTAATAGTTATAATTAAAACAATTAATTTGAATCATAGTGCAAGTCACCATAAATTACGCTAAACATTTATCTGGAATCGATCATGCTTTCAATTTTTAAAACCTTTTTCTGGCTTGGCTGGATTAGCTTCGGTGGACCAGCGGCACACATTGGCTACTTCCGTAAAACCTTTGTTGAGAAACTGAATTGGTTATCCGACGAAGAGTACGGGCAAATTGTCGCCCTCAGTCAATTTCTGCCGGGCCCAGGTTCAAGCCAAGTTGGCTTTGCGGTTGGCTACAAAAGAGGTGGCTTAACGGGTGCGATTGCTGCGTTTATCGGCTTTACTTCCCCGTCTGTCATCTTAATGTTGATATTAGCTTTGGTGAGCAATCAACTATTGGAAGCACCTCTGTTTAATTCAATCATTCACGGTTTGAAGCTACTCGCAGTGGTGGTGGTTGCTGATGCCACATTTGGCATGTACAAAAACTTTTGCCAATCGAAAGTCGCGACCGCTTTATGTGTCATGACTGCCGTGGTTCTCCTGTTGCTTCCTGGGATCTGGCCACAAATCTTGGTACTTCTATTTGCCGCAATCATTGGCAGCAAGTTTTTGACCTCACAAGACATCAAAACGGTTCCATCAACACACAAGATCTCCATAACACCGCTCGTTATTTTTGTTGCGCTGTTGGTTAGCCTTCCTCTGTTCAGTGCATACTCTCAAGGTATTGAAGTATTTGGTCTGTTCTATCAAGCTGGCAGCTTAGTATTCGGCGGCGGCCACGTGGTACTTCCGTTGCTACAAAATGGTATTGGTGACCAACTGTCTCAAGATGCCTTCCTAACGGGCTATGCTGCAGCACAGGCTGTACCTGGTCCTATGTTTACCTTAGCGACATACCTAGGCTATGTATTAATGCCATCGGCACCAATTACTGGCGCTTTGTTGGCGACAATCGCCGTGTTCTTACCGGGCTTCTTATTACTACTGGGGGTATTGAAAAACTGGCAGGCGATTGCAAGCAAACCTTTAGTGGCAGGCGCTCTTACTGGTGTGAATGCGGCGGTTGTCGGTTTGTTATTGGCGGCACTATATCAACCGATCTTCACAAGCGCAGTAAGCAGCGGCATAGACTTCGCTCTGATCATTGTTGGTGTGTGGTTATTGAAAACAATGAAGATGCCGATTGTATGGATGGTAGCTCTGTTTATTGCAATAGGGTTTGGACTCGGAGTCATTTAATATAATGCCCACTAATTCTAATTAGTGGGCATTATAATTTTCGGATTATGCGACCGTTGAGATAGTCGTTATTCTTCTATCTGTGTAGAGGTTGGACTGGCATCGTCTTGGTTAAAAGACTCTGGGGGAATATACACATCAGCACGTCTGTTTTGAGCTCTACCTTGAGAAGTTTTGTTACTTGCGATTGGCTCAGACTCACCCAAAGACTTCAATGTCATCTTCTCTTTTGAAACCCCATAAGTAAAAAGCTGTTCAGAAGTGCTTTGAGCTCGATCTAGCCCCAAACCTTGATTGTAAGCTTCACTGCCCACCCAATCGGTATGACCTTCAACCGTCACTAAGTAGTCATTGTCTGCGAGATGTTTTGCCACATCAGCAAGCACTTCACGAGCAAGAGGGGTCAGATAATAACGATCAAAGGCGAAGTTAACACGAGCAACGAGCTGCCCTTTGTCACTATCGAAGCTAGCAATACCAAGGTTTGATATATAAGTGAGACAATCACTTGGATCAGTGATCAACTGTGAGCGCTTAAGAAGCTCCCACTTGAGAGCTGGATCATGACTTCCCTCATGAATTTGCCAATAGCCATCACGATGACTAGCCACCCCTTGAACTTCACCAATTTCGATGGTGTGAGAATACTCTGAAAAAGTATTCCCACAATATTCTACTACCTGATCACTAATCTCCTGCCCATAACTAGAGAAAGAAACAAGCATACCTAGTGCTAGCATTGTATTTTTCATCTTTACTCACCCGTATAGTCTCGATACACCAGTACCTCGAGATCCTTTTTGAATTAGCTCTTCGATTCGTTGTATTAACTCCTCCCTATCACTAACATCAATAATGTCTGAGCCAGGGTCAATCACACAATCTTGAAACCCACTTTGATCACTTGCATTAAAATCAATGCCAATCACGCCGATGAACAAACTGCCGTTCTCAGTCATGAAATGCTCTCTAGCCTCATCACAAAGGCCATTATCGACTAAGTTAGGGAGTATTCCATTATTAGGAAACTCCTGACCATCACTAAGAATGATGATAATTTTCAACTTTCCGTTGTACTCTTCAATTTCCTCAGGTGTCGCGCTACTGTCTGGTTGCCCATCATTGAGTACCTGTAAACCGCGAATCAAGCCTTGATAGGCTGCAGTATTCCCACCTGCATTCATATCTTGCACAATAGCAACTTCATCAATATCGCTAGTTAAAGGAAGCACATAGTGCCCATTACCTGTTGTTCTTACCATTCCAGAGTGGTAGAGAACATTGTCGGCAGACCTAAAATGGAAATTAAATGCAGCATCATCAATCTTATTATTGAACATGTCATCTACTGAGTTTGAATAGTCAACTAAGCTTGCGATCTCAAGTCTTCGTCCATTCATGCTCATAACACTTTCAACTGTTTTCGCCTCATAAAACTGCCAAGATTCTTGTGTTGGACAAGCGTCCACATCATTGGCACAAGCACGAACAGTATCTCGTGACTTATTGGCCCAATATCCCCAATCCACCTGCTCATAGGTTCTAGTAAATGAACCGTCCGCTTTATACCTTAATTGACTACCCGCATAGAGCGAGTCTGATATTTTGTCTTGTACTCTCAAATTAAAAGGAACTATAGCTAATCGGTTAAGGATAATCGTATCTCCAGCCCGAGGTACAAGTATTCTCAAAGCTAGCTCGTCAACCGCAACTTTCAAAGAATCAATTTTTTTTGATATGCTTGAAGTCCCCTGTGACCAGTTACGTGTCATAGAGCCTGAAAAATCAGTAACTAATACGACATCAACGATCTTATCGCCGAGATATTCAGGGTATTTTGCAGCTTCCGCCTCACCAAATAACGGTTGAGTGTCCTCAAACGATGGAACGAGGTTGAGAGCAAACCATGAGTCATATACCGTCGTTGCATCAACGTCATAACCAATTATCTCTGTATTATCGTTTTCGAGTGTTGGTGCTTGATAATTACGCTTTGTTGTCACCTTCACGCTACGAACTTCTCTTACATAATCTTTAACATAAAGCTCTGCCATCTCTTGTGCACTTGCAGCTTTATCATCAATAGTAATTGCAAGTGCAGCTGCTTGTGCTGAGTCGCGTAGGCGACTTGACTCAGTAATATACCTAGCCCCCTCGACAGCAAAAAAAGTAACTCCTAAAATAGGGACTAACGACAAACCTAGCCAGACAGCAGCAACGCCTGCTTGCCTTTGTAAGCTGATAAACTGTGATTTCCCGTGTCTGTTCATACTACCTCCCTACCATCACTGAACTGGATGATATGATCATTGTTGAAGATGAAGGATCTCCCCAAACACGCGAAAACCAAGAATCGCTTTCAACACAAAGTGATACTTGGTAAAGCGGAAAAATGATCCCATCCTCTTCAGGAACCAATTGTGTTTTTTGATCAATACCAAGTGATGAGCAGCCTAAGGTGCCATATCTTGGCGAGGCAAATACACTCCGTATTGTTTTGTCTTGTAATGATTCAATTTGAATTGCAACATTGTTACTATTTGTATTTAACAGTCTCCCCGAGATACTCTGCATCTCAGTTAAGTCCTGTTGAGATAAATTAAAACGCTCATCATAAAAGCGTGTTCGCTCTTTTAAAACATTTACGATAGAGAAGGAAGCTCGATCAAGTTGAGCACGAACTATAAGCTTATGGCTTACATCAGTCATGAAGTAGAAAAGTGCAATAAGTACAATCAGTACCAAAAATAACTCTATACTGAACGACCCTTTACATTTATGAAAAGACGTATGTTTGGTCATATTCATCACTCCCACCCCTCGTGCTCTAGGGTTAGCACAATCGTTCTTTCTATCGGCTCTTCTTGTTGTAAAAAAAATGGCCAAATTGGTTTATGGTTATAAACTAACTTGATCTCAGCAATATTATACCCTTCATCATTAAGGACGAGCTCCGCGTCTGATGCACTGACATTTGAAATGAAATCCGCATAACTTTTATAATAAAGTCCAGACACCTCAAATTCGTCTTTAGGGGAGAGAAATGACCATAAGGCATCTGGAGAGTTTTTTACCGACTTCAAAACAGTATCGTAGCTATTATATGAAGAAGATCCTTGATGTACTGCTGCAGCTCTTACTGATTCCCTCAAAGAATATTCGAGTAAATTAATTGCATAAATACGATACCCCATTTCAAATATCATCACAGTTGCAACAATTAAAACAATCGCACCAAGAGAAAACTCTACCGTGGTTACTCCTCTTTCTTTATATTTACACTTCAACCATTTCATATTAACCACCTACTCTAAGTTGAGCGGGGAGATCACTCTAGCTATTTGTTGTAGTTCTCTTTGTGAATACTCTTCACCGAGTAACTTTTCAGCACTTCGCATATCACCTAATTTAATAAATGCAATAGCTAGGTTAGCTCTGACTTTTTTGTTTGCTGGGTTTCTGTTGTAAACAGGAGAGAGAATTGTTACAACCTCTGAATATTTATTTTCGGCAAACTTAACCATGGCTAAATTATTTTTAACCGCAATATCATCATAGCCTTTCATTCGAGCTCTATTAAATGCATTTTCAGCGTGAGGGTATCTTCCCAGCATACAATAGGAAATCCCCATCATCATTTGAACATCAGAGCTTTCATTGCCTATCTCAACAGATTTTCTAAAACTGTCTACCGCCAAGTTATCTAAACCATCGTGGTGGTAAATCTCCCCTCTTAATTGCAGTAAATCTTGATTTACTACACCCTGACTAATCAAGTAATCTGAATAAAACCGAGAGGATTCAACATCCCCAAGTTCAAAGTAGGCTAGCGCTAAGGATTGCATAATTTTAAAGTCATTTGGGGTTTGAGAAAGTTCGTACTTATAAGCATCAACTAAACCTTCGTAGTTTCCTATTTTCTTCAAACTCTCTATATCTGCATAGCCTTCACTAGCTGGTTGTGTTGAATTTGATACACAACCGGATAGAATAAAGAAAAATAGTAACACTATCGTTTTTAAAATACTCATAACTGTGCACCTAAATTAAAATTCATCTGTGACACGCCCGGAGCCAAAATAAGTATCACGATAGGAAACATGATTAGTAAAATTAACGGAATACTCATTTTCGCAGATAACTTTCCCATCTTCTCCTCTATATTAAGCAATTGCATCTTTCGCATATCTTCCGCAAGATCTGCTAATATATTCGCAACGGAAGAACCATACTGTATATTTTGGATAATGGTTAAAACAAAACTAGAAACTTCTGGAGCGGGAAGTCGATTAGATAAATCATTAAGAGCCCTATCAATACCTTTAATCTTCCCGGAATCGGCAGTAATTTTAACTTGATAACACAAGTTTTTATCAAAACCTTGAAGCTCCTTAGCTAAATAAGAAAATGAAGCTTCTATTGTCATTCCGGTTTGGACACAAACAGCCATCATGTCCAATAAATATGGTAGGTTTTTTGATATTCTTTTCACCACTATCTTTTTTCTTAAATCAAGTATCATATCAGGTAAAATTACAATCGTTAGTATTCCTAAACATCCATATAACGCTAAGTTCATTAAAGATATATCTAACCAAAGTAAATAGATTGTATAAACTGCGATCAAGAAAATTTTAAATGGGAAGTAAAGTATAGCGAGACCTTTGGTGTGAAATCCCGCATCTTTGAGTCTCTGCTCCAACTCTTTACGATTCTCCTTACCAAACTTAACAAGGAAATTTCCCATTTTATGTGTATTAGTTTTTCTTTTGTTTAATCCAAAAAATTTATCCATTCGCTTTTTCTTTCGACTAACAAAATACAAATCAATAAAAAGCACTAAAAGTATGATGATCAAAGCCAAAATTCCGTAGGTAATCATAACTTGACCCTCTTAACTAGCAACCAAACAATGAATAATCCCAAGACCTCACTACCAACCACATAATAAAGAATCCACCTACCCTCAGGATCATTTAAAATAAAATCGATATTTGCTGGATGAATTTGACTTATTATTAATACAAAAATGATTGGAATTGCGGCAACCACTTTAGCTGAAATTCGAGCTTCCGAGGTCATTGCCATTTTTTTCATCTCCATGGTTCGCGCATCAACAAGGACTCGAATCAACCTAGCCAATACACCTTTGAGCTGACCACCGCGACTTAAGTTAGCTCGGATAGTAATAGTAAAAAAGATATACTCAGGATAAGGAAATGCGCGACACGATCGCTTAAGAACATGCTCTGCATTCTCACCCAATTTTAAACGCTCCCCCATATCTTTAAACTGCCGACCGATCTCTCCTGACATATTGTCACCAACAAAACAAAATGCCTGCATCAAGCTTTCGCCAGCAGTTACCGCACTCATAAGAATATTTAGTGCATCAGGAAACGTTTGCTCAAAATTTCGACGTCTTTTATTTTTTAAGTATTGATAACCGGTAAAAATTAAGAAGCAGGCCAGCAAGGCAAGGTAGAGATAAGAGTTTAAGGTTAAGAAGTTAAAGATAATAAGGTAGGAAACCCAAACCGAGAGAATGACATATACAATCGCAATAAAGTTACCTCTTGGACCAAGTACCTCTATGGTGGGAGAGAGATCATGCTTAAACTCAGACCAGCGTTTTTTGCCAATAAGAGATTGGAAATTAATCGCGTCAATACCCTCATCATCAGTTTGAGCTGCCGGAAAATAGTTTTTAACTTTTCCTTTCTTACTCGGGATAAGTAAAAAGCACGCAAAACCAAATAGTATGAGAGACAGCCACAATATATTCATGAACCCTCACCTCTAAATGACTGCATCAACTCATCATATAACCCATAGAAATGCGCTTTTTTAACCAGTTGCGACCGCTGCATTATCCCCTCTGTTGTGAACTTACCTCGAACTACCTCGCCGTAATTGACCTCGTCATACTGAAAAGCAAAAATTTCTTCCATCACAACGCTGTCACCCTCTAGGCCGACAATTTCTGATATGCTAGTGACCTTTCTCGTTCCGTCTCTAAGTCGGTTCACCTGGACAACAACTTCGATCGCACTAACTATTGCTCGTCTAATCGCATCTAGCGGCTGGTTTAGGTTCGCCATCATGACCATAGACTCAACACGGCCAATAGCATCTCTAGGAGAATTGGAGTGTAAGGTTGACATAGAGCCTTCGTGACCGGTGTTCATTGCCTGTAACATCTCAAATGCCTCTGAGCCACGACACTCCCCAAGAATTATTCTATCGGGTCGCATCCGCAGAGCATTAATAACCAAATCTCGCTGCGTAACCAAACCTGTACTTTCTATACTCTCGACTCTCGTTTCCAAGCGAACTAGATTCGGCTGTTCTAAGCGAAGTTCAGCCGCATCTTCGATAGTGACAATACGCTCGTCATCGCTAATGTATTGTGAAAGAGCGTTAAGTAATGTTGTCTTACCAGAGCCCGTCCCTCCAGAAATAAGTATATTAAGTCGACACCGTGATGCGATAGAAAGAACTCTAGCCATATCAAATGACATAGAATCAAATTCCACCAACGATTCTAAATCAATATTTTGCTCTCTGAACTTCCGAATCGATATCGTCGTTCCATCAAGAGCAATTGGAGGGATGACGATATTAACCCGACTCCCGTCAGCTAGGCGAGCATCAACAGTTGGAGAAAGTTCATCGACACGTCGACCAACGCGCGAAGCGATCTGTTTAGCTATATTTAATAGTTGGGCCTCATCAACAAAAGTAATATCCGAACGCTCAATCTTGCCATGCTTTTCAAAGAAAACATTATTTGGTCCATTAACCATAATATCAGTGATAGCATTATCATCGACTAATGGTTGAATTGGTCCTAAGCCAAATAACTCATCCAACATACTTTTGACAATACTAGAACGCATCATCGTGGTTACGGGACGTTCATAACTTTGAGCAAGTACATCTACTGCACTTTTGACTTGAACTTCAAGCTCGCTTCGAGACATACCTTGAATAGCCTCTACATCTAAAGCCTCAAAGATCTGCATTCGAAATGACGAATAAATCTCTTTATTAGAACTCATCTACCCACCAATCGAGATAGCCAGCCATGAGGCTTGCCAGAGCTTTGTCCATTAATTAGGCTCGTCAGTTCTTCAATCGCATTATTGACGCTTCGTTCATGCTTATGAGCACGCTTACCTTCAATCAGCAAATGAGAAAGCTTCTTGCAATACACCATATTTAGATCAACTTTCGCACCAAGATATTTATCTAGGTCAGACTGCTCTATAACGAATGTACTTTCAGGACGATGATGATTAGCAAAAGTAACGACTCGGATTCGCTTACCGATTGAAATCTGTTTTTGCTCTAACGTTTCTAGCAGAGATTTTGCGTTGCGAATAGAAGAAACTGAAGGCTCAAAAACCACGACAATAACATCATAAGTTTCCACGAGTAGCTGAGGGTCAACTCTGAAATCTATGCTGCCCGAAAAGTCTTCGATAATGAAGTTGGTATTTCGGCTCATCAGTTCACATAATATCTGGTTGTAATTAAATATTTTATCTTGATCACTCTCTCCTTGAAGAGCAAGTAAGCGAAATGATTTACGAACTTTAGTCAAATATGACAACGCACCTTCGGTGTCTAACTCATGAATGGGAACAGCAAATTCATCAATTGCTTTTGAGCGAAAATCTTCTAAGCCCATTAACACATCAATATTCGAATCACTGTACTGGTGATCGACCAAAATCGTATCAATATTTTGCGATGATAATTTAGAGCCTAGTTCAGCAGTGATAAAGGAAGTTCCAATCCCTCCCTTACTACCAACAACAGCTACCCTCTTAGCTTTTCGTTTTTTACTAACTCCGGTATATGTCTCTAAATTTTTATGTACATTCATAACAAAATCAGAGAACTCGAGCTTATTTATCGGCCAGAGTAAGTAATAAAACCCCATCTCTTTTAGATCTCTAAGAGTCGAGATAGAGTCTTGCCCGCCAATAACAATAACGCCTTTTCGTGTTGGTAATTTACTTGCTATTTCCTGAGCATCAACCAAGATATCTAGGGATTCGATTAGATCGAGTATGACGATATTATCCGTTTGTTCAGAATAGAACTTGGGAGACAAAGCTTCCCTCTTAATGCAATGCGGCTCGTTCCACCCCTCAAATTGAAACATCTCTTTGACTAAGTCTGAGCATTCTTTTGATTGATAAATCAGAGCACAACTAGCAGGGCCATTCGTTAGCTCAACAACTTGAGGTGTTGTGTCTTTTATATTTTTGACGAGATCAAACATAACTAGATTCCCTCTACCAATCTTTCCTTGTGAGCGACCTGGCGAACTCTTGCAGCTTCAGAGAAGCAATTTCGGCTAAATTCAGGGCCTTCTATTTGGGGAATATCACACTTTTGAGTCACTAAGGTGTGATAAGTGATCGTCACTTTAAGATCTTTACTCTGATTACCGTTTTTTTGAATAGCAAATGACTCAGCCGCGAGAGCAAGAGTAGGAAAATCAACAATCGCTTTAGTGACAACTTGCTTACCTTTATTGGTGCGATATTCGAAGAGATAAGAAGCTCCAGGATCAACCTCCTGCACTTTCTGCAACAAACCTACAAGTTGCGCCTGCGTCTCTCTCAATGACATAACAGTAAAGGTATAAGTGTGCGTTTCTGGGTAAACCAAATATTCCGCGCCTTTTCCATTGAAGTAACGTTCAGTACAACCAGAGAGCAGCAATATAAATAAAACAGCAAATAAACAATGTCTCATCGGATAAACCCTCCTTCAGAAAGCAACTCAATTGCCGGCTCATTCCCTTTGATGGCCGGAGTCGGATCTCCAATATTTAACCAACGGTAAAAGGTCGATGTGCGCTGTATTTGTGGAATTTGAACATCTTTACTTTTTAATGGTTTAACCAGATTAACGGTTGCAACAATGATCAACTCGGTACGACGACGATCCGTGTTTGATTTTCTGAATGCAGCACCAAGTAATGGAATGTCTCCGAGCAACGGGGTTTTCTGTAGCTCTTCTAAGTCAGAACTACTCATTAAACCACCCAAGACAAAGCTATCACCATCTCCTAACTCAACAGTTGTCATTGCGCGTCGGGTAGCCAATTGCGGAACTTCAATGCCTGCTGCTTGAATATAACGTTCAACTTCACTCACTTCCGGCATAAGTTGCATGCGAATTCTTTCGTCACTATGTACCTTTGCCGTAAGCCCGAGGCGAACACCATATTCACGGAAAGTAATGTTAATAGCGTCACCAGTAGCGACAATAACGGGTATCTCACCACCAACTAGGAAACTTGCCGACTCTCCAGAAACAACCGTCAAATTTGGTTCAGCAAGGATTTGAGCTATATTTTCATTCCCCAAAGCAGTAATAACTGTCGTCAAGTCTGCGGCATCAAATTGTTGGAATAAAAATTCCCCAACGTTAGCCCCAACACTTGACCAATCAACACCAATAGTTTGCCCAAAGGTTTCAGTTACTTGAGCCACCGAAATTTTAACGTTAACTTGCTGTACAGAAGCTACTTTCAGTTGTTCAATGATTCCATCCCACGTCATGTTTCTTGCAAATATGAGCGATTCAGATTCTGGTACAGAGATAGTTTCACTCTCATACGTGAATTGCTGAGTATCTTCATATCGAGCTACTTTATCCCTAGACAGCAATGTAGCGATTAGACGGTATATATTGTCACGCTCTTCCTCACTATTTACGACACCACTGACAACGACCTGCTCACCAATAGACTCTATTTTTATATCAAGATTTGGATAGAAAGCGCGCAACTGTCTTCGTACGTGACTCAAGTCAATATCGACAACGATACGCTCGGAAAGCAAAATCTTCATACCTTCTCCATAAATAATTATCTTTGATTGGCCTATTTCCTTAGCGAATACAACGATTGTGTTCTCATCCACGACGTTATAATCAGCAATATCAGGAGCACTAATGAAAACTGTGGATATCGGCTCACCAACTCGAATGTGATGACCGTCATTTTGAGTTATGTAGGTATCTGCGTTCGCTTTGAATGAAAGCGATATGCATAACACTATCAACCAGTATTTAGGTAATAACTCTAAGAGTTTTTGTATTTTCATTAGAGTTCATCTCCCTGATTGGATAAACGACTTGCCCCTCTTAGCTCTGCAACTCCACTGTAGTTTTCAATAACATTTCGTACATCAGCCTGAACCGGCTTTTCATATTCATAAGAACGATATACTTCAAGGTGCATCGTCTTCTCGGCGATAGAAAGTCTTGCTATATCAGTAGGATCTATCTCTAATATTATGATAATGGCGTCTTCTTGGCTTGCCTGAGTATCGGCTCTTATCAAAGAGTCACTTTCTTCGTTTTGCTCTACACCCAGCACTTTGGCATTTCTTAGTAAATGTTTTGCATGTACCCCTGTATACTCAATTGTTGCTTCTTCTACAGAGAGATTATCTTGAGGAGAGCTTATTGCTAGTATGTCTACAAAGACACCAGGTCTGATATAACCGGCGACCAAATTTTCACGGCTCACCTGGAGAGGAAACGGCTCTTTTCCATCAGAAATCAACAAATCTATATAGCCTGCATTTCCTTTTGCTACTTGAAATTCAGGCATCACTAAACGGCCCGCAGTTATATTTCGGTTCAGTAACGTAGAGGGGGAAAAATCGAGTTCAACGTCTGAGCGTACGCCTTTTTCTAGAGCCAAATCTAACAAGACTTGTTCTCTAACGACCTGCTCAGAAGACACAGGCTTGCCTCTATCTAGATCTGTCTTCGCACGCCAAACTTGGACGTAAACGTCTTCTTTTTTAGGTGAGGTAACGGCATTTTTAGTTTGATTGTCGTTCGGATTTAAAAGTAAACCGTATACCCCTAAACCTATTGCAATCAAAGCAATGATAATGGCTAATCTGGAACGCATTACACTTCTCCCACATAGATGTACTGCATTATCGAAAAGACAAACCCGAAAGATATTGCTATACCATACGGAATTCCGAAAAGTTTAATTAGTCCTAATTGAAACCGATTATCTATGAATTGGAGAATCAAATAAACCAGAGCTAACAAGCCTCCGATAACAGTTATTACTACATATGTATAAGGCCAAAAGCTTGAGGGGGTTGCTAAACTCAATGCAGCCATTAATTTAATGTCTCCGCCACCGATCACTTTTAAACCATATATAATCAAAAGCACAAAATATAAAAACGCTAATGAATAAATATACTCAATAGAGAAATGATTATGACCAATTAACATAGATAGAAACAAAGCACACCCAACTGCTTTATTACTAATCCGACGAAACTTTAGATCTGAAAATACAACATATGAAAGCAATAATAATAAAGAGCACAAAAGCATGTGCTCTGTGTATTTAATCTGTCCCATAAATAATTTTTCTTAAGGACTAATATTAGGTTAATTATTCTTTAAGAAGCTTCGCTTCCTGCCCTAATTCTGTACCCAAGTTTGTAAACCCAAGAGCCAGTTCATCAACGAAACCTTTATCGCTGAAAAAAGCTGTCACTAACAAAACAGCCATTGCAATAGCAATCAAACCATATTCAATAGCTGTCACACCTCTCTCGTCTTTTCTTAGATCAGCAATAAAATTTGTCGTATACACGTAAAGTTTAGTAATCATGATGCCATCCTTTTTTCATGCTTCTAGTGCAAAGCAATTAGATCTTAGTAATCAGATCACTTTCTCACATTCGGTTACTATCGGTTTCCCCGATATCCAAACCCAAAATGCACGCGATTTAAAAGTGGTTATTTTTTCATATTACCTATCTAATTAATTTAAAGAGATTTAGCTTCTAAATTAATATTTATCATTGAAAATTAAGTTTATTGCACTCAAAGTCAAAGTGTGATCTTCGTCACACTTTAATTTCAAATAGTGCCAATTCAAATTATTAGTATTAACCTAATACTTACGGTGCAAAGTCTGCAGGAGGGATATATGAGGCTCACTTTAGACAATTTAATCTCATTTCATACTGTTGCCTCTGAAGGTTCGTTCAGTTGTGCTGCGAGGAAACTAGGTAAATCGCAATCAACGATAAGTGGAGCGATAAAAAATCTAGAACAAGATTTAGGATATTTTCTTTTTGATAGAGGTGGTCACACGGTATCATTAACCGATAAAGGAAAAAAAATATATGCGCTAACCACACCAATAATAAGCAAACACAAAGAGTTAAGTAACATTGCTAAAAATCTATCAAATTCAAATTTAACAAAAATAAAAGTAGGTATTGACCTACTAATGCTAAATTCAAATGTAAGAAATGCTCTTATTGAATTTTCTGAGGAGTTTCCAGAAGTTGAGATAAACGTTGTAACAAAACCAAGCTATATTTTAGGTGATTATATCAATCGTAAGAAAATTGATATCGCGATAGGAAACCCCTATCACAAAACCATCTATAACTTTAATATAGAAGAATTATTTTTAGTTAATTGCATTTGGGTGGCGAGTAAAGAAGTCGTTCAAAACTCAAAATTCAATTCAAAAAACAATCGATTGTTATTGCTTGATGGATATAAAGATATTATTGATTATTCCATCATTTCAAGCCATAACATTTGGGTATTGGATGATATTAGTACTATCCTTGAACTCTGTAGCGCAGGGAAAGGGATAGCCCTTCTTCCACAGCATATCATTGAAACCAAAACAGTAATGAACAAATTAATAAAAATACCCAGTGATACTCAATTGTTTGGTAAGCAAATATATGCGTCCATGATCTGGCCATTGCACAGTGAGTTTGGAAAATATCATCAGTGGATTCATAACAGACTAAGAAGTACCTATCACCTATGAAACATGAACAACAGCTCTATTAAAATATGAAGTATCTCTGCCTTTCAGCTTCATTGATATTAATTAGTTTTAATAGTGAGATCTCAGCGAAAGTGACTTATATGAGAGACTCGATAAACTCTTATGAAGAACTGCAAGAAAATCAAAGATTGCAGCGAATTGTGGTTCCGAAAAGCAAAAGAATACACGAAATACGAGCTTCCAAAACCGATCCACCCGTACTTCTATCCCATAAAATCACTGACAGCGTCAGCAATAAATATACAATATATCAAACTCACATTGAGCGTTCTGCAACAAAGTGGGAAATTCCATCATCATTAATCGTTGCTATGATACACGCCGAAAGTTTCTTCGACCCAAATGCTGTTTCCCACGCCTCTGCTATTGGATTAATGCAAATTCTTGTTAATGGTGGGGCTGCTGAAGTTTCACGCGAACTTTATGACAATAGACCTATCAGAGCACAAGATCTCTTTATCCCTGAATTCAATATTGATGTAGGGACCGCTTATTTGCATCTCTTGGAGACGAAGTATCTCAACAACATTCGCTCCTCTAGCGCGAGAAGACTACTAGCAATTGCTTCCTATAACTGTGGCTTATCTAATCTAATGAAATACTCCTTCGGTGATAAAGACATCAGTTCATTCTCCAAAAATATCAATAAGTTATCAGTTGATGAGTTATATACAATGCTAACAACACAATTACGTATTGCAGAAACAAGAACTTACGTAGCAAAAGTGTACAAACTAAACAAGCAATACCAAGCCTTGCTCAACTGATGCATATATTCTTATATGGCGATGGCGATCATTAAATTTCTAACCTAAAATTTGAATTGATAACAGCTCTGGTAATTGAATACAGTGGCAGGGTTGTTTCGATAATATCTTATAATAAACCGTGGACTTACACGTAGCGGATACCGAATCAAAAATAGCTGTAATTTCTTATCAATGTGGCTACAAGGATGTGTCGTATTTTTCAAGAATTTTTAAGAAAAGGACGGGCGTAACCCCTGCAAGCTATAGACGTGCCTGCACAGATAACAGAAAACGCTAATTTTACTCCCTAAAAGAAAAAATCATGGTACATTTAACATGATTTTAACAAAAATAACTTAGCGAAAAACATGGAGTTAGACAATGATTCAGCCTAACGAGTTTAGCCAAGAACAAGCAACAGCTCTCCCTACACCCAATGACATGATTTTAAAATGGGCAGAAGAACGTCCAGATGAAGTCTATTTGAAACAGATTATTAACCGCCAATTTGTCGAATTTACTTATAAAGAAGTAGCCGACAAAGCACTGAAACTGGCATCAGCATTAGAAGGACTCGGCGCCCAACCTGGCGATCGAGTCGCTCTCGTATCGAAAAACTGTGCAGAATGGTTCATCTGCGATCTTGCCATGATGTTAGGAGATTTTGTCAGCGTCCCAATCTTTCCTACAGCGGGTGCAGATACCATTCAATACTGTATTGAACACAGTGAAAGTAAAATTGTGATTGCGGGTAAGCTTGACGATCCTAAAGCCACTCAAAAAGTACTTGATGACAATCCGAGCTTAGTGAGCATTTCACTGCCATACGACAGTGCAGCGAAGTGCCAACACACTTTCGAACAGCTCATTGATACACATGAACCATCAACCAAACGCCCACAGCATCACGACGATAAGCTTATGTCACTTGTTTATACATCGGGTACATCAGGGTTACCAAAAGGCGCAATGCTCACGTACGGTGCGTTTACTTGGTCTGTTCAAAGGTTGATTGACCATATTGGGATCCAACCTGGCGATCGCCTGTTTTCTTACCTACCGCTTGCTCATATTACAGAACGCGTTTACATCTTTGGTTCTTCAGTTATGGGGGGCGTGGTTACGGCTTTCCCTGAATCTTTAGACACCTTTATTGATGATGTGAAAATGCATCGCCCTACATTGTTTATCTCAGTTCCTCGCTTATGGACTCTGTTCCAGCAGCGAATCCAAGACAAATTGCCACAGAAGAAACTGAACTTCTTATTGAAGATTCCGTTTATCAACAACATCATTAAGAAGAAACTTGCTGATGGCTTAGGGTTAGACCAAGCTCGCGTTCTTGGATGTGGTTCTGCCCCTGTATCACCTGCTCTACTCGCATGGTATGAGAGCGTTGGCCTGCACATTACCGAGGCATGGGGCATGACAGAGTCTTTCGCCTACAGCACGCTCAATTACCCATTCAGAGCCGATAAAATTGGTACGGTTGGTAATGCAGGTCCAGGGATCGAACTCAAAATAGCTGAAGATGAAGAGATTCTAGTTCGAGGCAAAGGCTTATTCTCTGGTTACTACAAGAATGATATTGCAACCCAAGAGTCTTTTAACTCGGATGGTTGGCTTCATACCGGTGATATCGGTGATATCGATAGTGAAGGTTACCTAACGATTCGTGGGCGTAAGAAAGATACCTTTAAAACCGCTAAAGGTAAGTTTGTTGCCCCTGTACCAATCGAAAACAAACTGTTTGAGTACAGCCGCGTAGAAATGATGTGTTTGATAGGTCTTGGCCTACCTGGTCCAATCCTACTTGTGGTACCGCATGACTTCCCTAATTTCGATCGAGCTCGCTATGAGAAAACGACAAAGCGCGTTATCGAGAAAATGAACGAGCAGCTTGGTTCACACGAGAAGATCAAAGGTGTATTGATGATTAAGGAACCATGGAGCATTGAGAATGGCGTGTTAACCCCGACTCTCAAAATCAAGCGACATATCCTTGAGCAGAAATACCATGAAGTTGGTCATAACTGGCCGAAAGATAAATTGGTGGTTTGGGAAGAATAATTAAAATCGAGAGGGAGCCATTATGGCTCCTTTTTTGGCAGCAAAGTACGCTCAACCTTAGATTAGCCAGTCCCTCCCCTAACACTCCCACTCACTCCCAAAACGATTTTTTCAGTTCCTTATCAACTTGTTCCTGTGTAATCCCTACATCTCTCAACAAATACTCTGGTAGCTCAGACAGCTGCTTTCTGGTTCTACGATTTTGAAAGTACATGCCTAATTTAGAATAGAATTTCTTAATTGATAATGATGACAAAAATGAATGGTTGGTATTTGCGGTTGCTGTGATCGTATCCATAACCTTTCTCCTGTTGATCTTTTGCTTTGTTATGGTCAATAATCGACCAACAGAGCAACATCGACAAACGATAGATACTGGCATTCAGTTAAGGAAAACTAATGTGAGAGAACGAACTCCACCATTCCAAGGGATCTATTACTTTTACACGGCGGCTGAAACAGGCAGTTTTAAACTCGCAGCAGAAAAGCTATTTGTCACGGCTGCGGCTGTCAGCCAGCAAATTCGCCAACTTGAAGAGTGGTTAGGCGCAGACCTGTTTATTCGCCAGCACCGAAAAATAGTATTAACTCATGAAGGTGAAGTGCTCTATCTACAAGCGAAGAAAGGCTTTGCTCATATTCAAGATGGAGTAAGACGAATAAACCAAGACCCCAACCCCACTCAGTTATCGATTTCGACCGTACCCTCTTTTGCACAACATTGGTTAGTTCCTAGAATTGGCGACTTCCGCGACCGTCACCCAGATTTATCTATGTTAATAGAACCGACCAACAAACTGGTTACCTTTGAAGACTCAGCTGTCGATGTCTGTGTTCGATATGGTCATGGTAACTACCCAAATATTGAATCACGTTGGTTAATGGACGAAGTTGTTTACCCTGTCTGTCATCCTATCTATAAAGAAAAATATGGAATCTATGACATCAGCGATCTGCATAAAGCAGAGTTAATTGAAGACCGTTGGCCTGATATGGATTGGAATCTATGGTTAGACGTTGCTGGGGCGAAGGCAGGACGTTCATCATTGCAATTTGACGGCTCACATTTTGTTTTAGAGGGTGCATTATCCGTTCAGGGCGTTGCCTTGGTTAAGCACAGCTTGGTGTATCGCTATTTGCAGGAAAAGAAACTCGTCCGAATCGGTAATATCGCGCTGAAGCCTAAATACAATTATTTTTTGTGCGCGCCTCCGGGTTACTTTCATCGAGAGAAGATAAAACGTTTCGAAGAATGGATGCAGGCTCAGGTTAAATTGTTTGGTGATACAGGTAGAGAAGAGCTTTCGATTATCCACACCGATTACGAACTCAAATGGTCGGATAATTCATAAAGCGAAACTGGTATACTTAGCTCAAATAAATGGCGAGAACATCTCATGACACAAGACAATAATCCACTTCACGGTATCACTCTACAGAAGCTACTGACTGAATTAGTTGAACATTACGGTTGGGAAGAGTTGAGTTACATGGTGAACATCAACTGCTTTAAAAAAGACCCGAGCATTAAATCGAGCTTAAAATTTTTGCGTAAAACAGATTGGGCTCGTACCAAGGTAGAGCAGATTTACATCGACTTAAAGCGTTAATCTCTCCCTACTTTATCTGTCCCGTGTTGATTAAATACGGGACAACCCCTGTGTCTACTTTTTAGGGGCCATATCAATATCACATCTCGCATCTCGCAT